>DAOTXI010000490.1:0-2077 GCA_034435475.1 Anaerolineales bacterium | reverse complement strand
CCTTCGAGCGCGAAGTGACCGAGGAACAGATCGAAACCGTCCGCCGCAATGCCAGGCGGGGGCGGCGATAGAAAATCATGCAATGAAAGTATGCCGTTTGCTCGAACTTGATTCGACGATTGGCAGGAGGCTTACATGGGAACTGCTCGCCTATTGGTAGTGGAAGACGATGTTGACATTGCCAACATGCTCAAAATCTATTTCACGGGTTTGCAATACGATGTGGATGTTGCAAACCGCGGGCGGGACGCGCTGGAAAAGACCCGCCAGGTCCTTCCGCACCTGATCGTGCTGGACATCATGCTCCCCGATATAGACGGGTATGAGGTCTGCCGCACCCTGCGGACGAACACCCGCACCAGCCATATTCCGGTTATCTTCCTGACTCAAAAGGACGAGCGCAGCGATAAACTTCAAGGTTTGGAACTTGGCGCGGATGATTACATCACCAAGCCCTTCGATATTGAAGAATTGAAATTGCGCGTGCAGGGAGCCATTCGCCGCGCAGAACGCGAAAGCCTGACCGACCCGCGCTCGGGGCTTCCCGCCGGGCGTTTGATCGAAGAGCAATTACGGCGCATCATCCGCGAGAAATCGTGGGCATTGCTGGACCTGCGCGTCAACAACTTCGAAGCGTTCAAGGACGTGTACGGGTTTGTGGCGGGCGACGATGTGTTGCGTTTTGCGGCTATGTTGATCGGTGAAGTGGTGGATGAAGCGGGCACACCGAACGATTTCATCGGACATGCGGGCGGCGATAATTTCATCATCATTACCACGGTCGAGGCGGCTCCGGCGATCCGTCAGAAGATCAAGGACCGGTTCGCCGAGGAAGTGCAAAGCCACTATAACTTTATTGATCGTCAGCAGGGGTTCATTCAGGCTCCCAAAGCCGAGGGCGGGTTCGACAAGGTCGGCTTTATGACCTTTGCGGCGGGGTTGGTCTCGCCCGACATTCATTCCTTTGCCGATATCCGGGAGATCACCGAGCTGGCTGCCGAGGCGCGCCGGCAAGACCCCACGGCTGCCCCCGGCTCCTGAATTCAGGCGGGTTTATAAATGTCTGCCGATTTGGGCGTGGGAGTGTTCATCGCCGGGCTTGTGGTCGTTGCGCTTGCCTTGCTGACGTTGCGCCTGATGGCGCGATCCCAATCCGCCCCTTCCGGCGAAGTTCTTTCCCCTCAAACTCACACATCGGCCAATCTTTCAAAAGAAGCCATCATTGTCCTTCAACCCGGCGGGCGGGTGGAGTATGCCAGCCCGCCTGCGCGGGCTTTCTTCAACCTGCGCGAGGATGAACCGCCCGATCTCGAACGCCTGACACGGCATGTGCGCCCGGCGGATGATTTCCTCGACCTTTGCGTTACGCCCGGAATGAAACGCCTGACCATTGGCGGAAAACCCGCGGAACTTGCCTCTCACGAAGTGCCGGGCGCCTACCCCAGAATGCTCATCTCAGTGCGCGCCAGAGACGCATCCACTACGGTGGGCGACAACGTGAATGAAGGGTCGGATGAAATTTTGCGCGTGGCGACGGAATTCAGCCAGGGAGTCGCCGCCAGCCTGGACCTCGATTCGACCATCCGCTCGATTTTGGAGCATGTCGGGCGGCTCGTTCCGGCAGATGTGCTGGAATTGAAATTATGGAACTCTGAACGAAACACGCTGGTTCCCTTCCGTTATCAAAATCCTGCGTCGAGCAGAATCGTCACCGCGTCGTTGTCGCGATTTGGCGGGTTGACCGACCAGTTATCGGCGCGGCGCGAACCGATGGTCATCAATGATATAACCTCCATCCGCGAATACATGACCGGCGGCGATATGTATCCCATCCTTTCCTATCTTGGTGTTCCGCGGGTTGCGGGCGGTGAGTTGGTCGGAACGTTGGAAGCCGGGCAGATGGGCAGCGGGGTGTTTGGCGCGCACGATTTGAGTGTTTTGTACCTTATCTCCGGGCAGGCGGCGGTTGCCATTCGCAATGCCAGGTTGCATGAAGGCGAGCAAAAGCGCCGCTCAGAGTTGTCGGGGTTGGCGAATCTTAATCAAGTGTTGGGGTCGGTCCGCGAAGGGCAGGATG
>DAOTXI010000489.1:0-13556 GCA_034435475.1 Anaerolineales bacterium | reverse complement strand
TGATTGAATTTCTCAAAAATAATTTACCCGACGGACTCCGCGCGACTCTGGCAAAGTTCTGGCGTTTCGGCTTGAGAACCCTCGATGGCTTATTTGCTCTGTCTGCCACGATTCTGATTGCCGTTCTGGGCTTGTTTTCCCGCCGTTTCCTTGTGTCTATCAAGGAGCGACTGAAGATTGTTGTTGCGTTGGATTACATTCCAAGAAAGATATATCTCAATGTCGACTCTCTCATCGAATACCAGACTCGAAGAAACTCCTGTAAAAAAGAACCCGAGACCGTGCAATGGATTGAACGCGAATTCAAACCCGGCGATGTGTTTTACGACATTGGCGCAAATGTCGGCGCGTACTCTCTGGTTGCGGGGTTTCAGGCGGGCGGCAAAGTCAAAACATATGCTTTTGAACCGGTATTTTCCACGTACGCGCAATTAAATAAAAACATCCTGCTGAACTCACTTGAAGGCCGCGTTATTCCTTTTTGTATAACCCTTTCCTCCCAAACGCGGATTTTAAACTTTAATTACAGCAGCCTTGTTCCGGGCGCCGCGCTTCACAGGCTTGATGACTCCCCAAATGCGCAGGCAAAGGGGTTGAAGCCGGTTGTCTGTCAACCTGTCTTAAGTTATCGGTTGGATGAATTGATAGATACATTTAAAATTGAAAAACCGAATCATATTAAGATTGATGTGGATGGTATTGAACTCGATATTCTCCATGGGGCCGAAAAAACTCTTCTTTATCCTGGTCTTCGAAGCGTTTTGGTGGAAGTTGATCCCGATCCCGATGTAAGCAGACAAATTTCCGAATTCATGAAAGCGCGAGGCTTTGATATTCAATTAAAACGGAGTCATGATCTAGCCGGGGAAGTTCCCAGTAATTACCTTTTTATCCGCATGTAGCGGATGGCGTATGATAAGGATTAATGTTCTTGCCAATTTCGCGGGGCGCATGTGGCCCAGCATACTTTCCATTTTGGCGGTTCCTGTTTATCTGCGTTATATGGGCGTGGAAGCGTATGGGCTTATCGGTTTATTTGTATCGTTTCAGGCGCTGATCAGTTTTTTGGACCTGGGACTAAGTTCTACTGTGATCCGCGAGATCGCCCTAGGGTTGAACAATTCAGAGAAAAAACCCGCCACGGGAAACCTGTTTCTTACATTTGAGATAGTCTATGGGGTGGTCTCGATTCTTATCGCGAATGGTTTCTATTTTGCCTCGCATTGGATTGCAATAAACTGGGTGAACCCTGGTTCGCTTTCAATTGAAGTGATTCGCCTTGCAGTGATTATTTTTGGGATAGTGCTTGCGCTGCGCTGGCCGCTTGCCCTTTATAGCGGGGTCATGCAGGGCGCGGAACGACAGGTATTGCATAACAGCATAACTGTAATAATGTCCACGGTCCGCGCGGCAGGTTCTGTCGCGGCGGTTGTTTTGTTGCCGCAGAACGTCATGGCTTATCTTTTCAGCCAGATTGTTTTTTCTTTTGGCGAACTGATTGTCATGCGGCTGGGCGCGTGGGGGATACTAAAGGGAAAAGGCATTGGCGGAATTCGCAGGGATTTCTCCCTGCTTTCTGGTGTCTGGGCTTTTAGCGCTTCATTGAGCCTGAATTCCCTTCTGGCTGCCATCCTGAAACAAATGGACAGGGTTCTGATAAGCAGTTTTTTACCATTGCAACAGGTGGGTTATTATACGACCGCGAACATTGCCTATACAGCCATATCCTTGTTTGCGACCCCTTTTTCCTCTGCAGCTTACCCTCGCTTCACCGCCCTGATCGCCGAGGGTAATGAACGCCTGTTGGCAGAGATGTACCATAAACTATCCCGGGGTGTTTCCTTTGTTGTCGCTCCTGTTGCGAGTACGATGATCTTTTATTCGTATGAGATTCTCGTTGTCTGGACGCATTCAGAGGAAGTTGCCCACAATGCGGCACCAACCTTGTCCGTTCTTGCTGTGGCGGCGCTGTTTAACCTGATGATGTATATTCCGTATATGTTACAACTTGCCTCGGGGATCACCTGGATCGCCCTGTTGAATAATGCGATCAGCCTGACAGTTCTGTTGCCACTGATGTATTACCTGATATCTCAATACGGTATTACCGGAGCCGGAATCGCATGGGCTGTTTTCAACGTGTGTTACTACCTGTTTGTGCCCAATATCATGCACCGCCATATTCTTCCGCGTGAAAAAATGAGATGGATATTCAATGATACTCTGCCTTTCATGGCGATGGGAGTCCTTATCTTTGGAGGCTTTTATCGTTTGGGATCATTGACAAATCTTTCATTCTTTTTGTTTCTGGCTGGAGGTGGGCTGACGTATTTTCTGGCATGTATGATTATTTACCCCCCGCTCCGCGCACTCATTGGCGAAATTCTCACCGGCGCTCCTGCGTATTTTCGGATGATCCAGACGCAATTTGCCCAGGCGGGAAGCCGGATTTTTAAAAAAAAGTGATGTGTTATCACTTGGAATTGTAATCTATGCATAACCAGGAACCTTTATGAGAAAAAGATTTTATTCCGTCATCAATAGCTACAGACAAAGGAACGGGCATTTTAATAGATGGGTTAAGCGTTTCTTGAAATGGAGGAATGAAAGGCAGGCGGCCCACCCGGAGTGGTTGGAAATATTGAATGATAAGCAGGTCGTGTGGGAAAATGCCTCGAAATTGTCAAAAAATGGCGACAAGGTATTGATCGGCACCAGTATCGGACAATACCTTGCCGGGACAAGCGTGGAGAGCGTTCTTGCTGTGGCGCTTACGCTTCGTGGCGCAGATGTTCATGTGCTGTTGTGCGATTCGTTTCTTCCAGCTTGTTTTGCCTGCGATATATCCTGGTATCCCAACCTTGCCAATTTCATCAAGCACGGACCGGTTAAGGACCTATGCAGTAACTGTTTTAATGTGGCAAGCGGGTTGTTTGCTTCTCTGGGCGTTACCGTGCATCGTTACAGTGATTTAGTGACAATTGAAGAACAGCAATGGGCTGACCGGGTTTCTCTGGCGATTCTCATGGACGAAATTCCAGGGTATGTATACGAACGCTGTAACGTCGGCGAACATGCGCTTGCTGGGACGCTTCGTTTTTATGCCCGGGGAACCCTGGAAGGAGAGCCTGAGGCGGAAAAGGTTTTGAGGCGGTTTTTCAAGGCCGCTTTGCTCACAATGCTAGCGGTGGGCAGGTTGGCGGGCAAGATAAAATTTGAAGCAGCAGTTTTTCATCATGGAATCTACGTTCCCCAGGGACTTCTCGGCGAGGTGCTCCGCAGGGAAAACATTCGTATTGTCAATTGGAATCCGGCGTACAGAAAAAAAACTTTCATCTTCAGCCATCAGGACACCTATCACCATACATTAATGTCGGAACCGGTGGATGTTTGGGAAAATATTCAATGGAACTCGAAAATCGAGTCGGCGTTAACCGATTATCTTAAGAGCCGATGGAGCGGCGTCCAGGATTGGATTTGGTTTCACGAAAGCCCGAATTTCAATCTTTCTGAAATTACAGGTGAGCTTGGCATTGATCCCTCCAAACCATCTGTGGGATTGTTGACTAACGTAATTTGGGATGCCCAGCTTCATTACCCGGTAAACGCTTTTCCGAGCATGTTGGACTGGCTTGTGCAGACGATTGGTTACTTTTCCAGCCGACCTGACCTGAATCTTATTATCCGGGTGCATCCGGCAGAGATCCGTGGGACGATACCTTCGCGCCAGTCTGTTGTTGACGAGATTAGAAAAGCCTTTCCTGTTTTGCCTTCCAACGTTTTTGTCATTACACCTCAAAGTACCATTAGTACGTATGTCGCAATGTCAATCTGCGATTCGGTGATAATCTATGGAACAAAGACCGGCGTGGAATTGACAAGTATGGGGATTCCGGTGATTGTTGCCGGTGAGGCATGGGTGCGAAACAAGGGGATCACTTTGGACGCATCCACCAATAGAGAATATTTTGAACTGCTTGAGAGTTTGCCGCTATTGGAGAGAATGAACGAGGATAAAATTCGCCGCGCCCGCAAATACGCATATCACTTCTTCTTCCGGCGCATGATTCCTCTTGAGTTTTTTGAGCCGACCGGCGCAAATCCCCCCTATCGAATTAATTTGCATGATCTGGATCAACTCTTGCCGGGGCGCTCCAAAGGTTTGGATGTAATATGTAATGGAATTTTGGACGGCAATGACTTTATTTATCCGGCTGAAAAAATTTATACCTGACTTCGGGATCTCGACAATGCGAATCTTAAAAGCTCACAACTTTTATACCCAGCCCGGCGGAGAAGACACCGTTTTTTTTGCGGAAACACAACTCCTGCGTTCACGTGGGCATGAAGTTATTGAATATCATGAATTTAATGACAAGATCGGGGATATGCCCGGTCCGCTTGTGGCAATGCAGACTCCCTGGTCGCAAATTTCGTATAAAAAAATCAGATTGTTTCTTAGGGAAACAAAACCGGATATTGCGCATTTTCATAATACATTCCCGCTTATATCTCCCTCTGCCTACTATGCATGTAAAGAATTGGATATTCCAGTTGTGCAGACATTGGATAACCAAAGACTGATCTGCCCTGCCTCGACCTTTTATCGAAACGGCAAACTTTGCCTTGATTGTCTTGGTAAAACCCCTCCCATGTCTGGAGTGTTACATGCTTGTTACCACGAGTCGCACCTTCATACAGCCGTTGTCGCTTCCTTGCTTACCCTTCATCAGTGGTTGGGAACCTGGCAAAAGAAGATAGACGCTTTTTTATGTTCCACAAACTTTTATCGTGCGTTGTTTATACATGCAGGCTTCCCTCCCGAAAAACTAGTCTTAATGCCGCACTTTACGCAGCGTCCGAAAGGCGACCATTCAAACAGCGCGGCAAAGGGTTATGCGCTGTTTATTGGACGCCTCGACCCGGAAAAGGGTATTCGCACACTGCTTGAGGCATGGCGTTTTTTGGGGTTTCCATTAAAAATCCGTGGTAGTGGGCGATTGGAAGAAGAGGCAAAAGAATTTGTTCATAAAAACCACATGAATCATGTCGAGTTTGTCGGTCGTCTTGGAGAACAGGAACTGTCAGACCTGATTGGCGGGGCAAATTTCTTGATTATGCCCTCGGAAGGTTACTACGAAACTTTTGGGATGGTCGTTGTAGAGGCGTATGCAAGAAACATTCCTGTAGTTGCTTCGAATATCGGTGTTGTGCCTGAATTGGTTTCCGACCATAAAACAGGAATCCTTTTTGAGCCCGGGAATGCAACTGATCTGGCTGAAAAAGCGGAATGGCTCTGGCATCATCCTGATGAAGCCAGGTTGATGGGGAGGAATGGGTTTTTACTTTACCAGGAGCGGTTTACAGAAGATGGGTGTTATAAGACCCTGAGCGACCTGTATGCCAGATTGATAATTTCGAAATGATATCGATTATAGGTTCACGCGTTGATGCCATAGAATATTCGTCCCTGTCTGCGCTTATTCTCGAATGGACATTCAAACAAGAAAGCCGTTACGTCTGTTTCGCCAATGTCCACATGCTGATGGAGGCGCATGACTCGCCAGCCTTCAAGGCGGTTGTCAATTCCGCCGACATGGTTGCGCCGGATGGAATGCCACTGGTATGGATGATGCGTCTCAAGGGGCGAAAAGATCAGCAGCGTGTTTACGGACCTACTCTCATGCTACATGTTCTTGAATCTGCCGCGCAAATAGGTGTTCCGGTGGGTTTTTATGGAAGCTCCCCCGAGGTGCTACAGATGCTGATTCAGAAAATGCAGATCGAGTTTCCAAACTTGAAGATAGCCTATTCCTTTAGCCCGCCTTTTCGTGATTTGAGTATGGGGGAAGACTTCAAAGTTATTCAGGACATAAACGCTTCTGGCACGCGTGTTTTATTTGTTGGTTTGGGCTGCCCCAAACAGGAACAATGGATGGCGGCGCATCGCGGAAAAGCCAACGCAGTTATGCTGGGCGTGGGCGCTGCTTTTGATTTTCATGCTGGCGTGAAATCGCAGGCGCCCGCCTGGCTGCAACAACTTGGGTTGGAGTGGTTATTTCGCTTGGTTACAGAGCCCCATCGGTTATGGAAACGGTACATAATTCATAACCCTCGCTTTATTGCCCTTGCAATTTTGGATATTCTTGATTTATACCCGTCGAAAAATGTTTAGAAGATTTTCTGTTAATTTTGCCCTGTTCTCCATGGCAATTGACTTGCTTTCTGTGGCGGCTGGTTTGTGGCTGGCAACACTCCTGCGTCCGTACCTTAATAACTTTTTCTGGATCAGGGAGGTGCTTTCTCAAGAGCTTGTTCCAGATATCTTGTTTGTCGCTTTTCCGATGATCTGGGTTTTGATCTTTTCTGTTTTTTCGATTTACGACGGACGCAAATACCTGCGCGTTATGGATGAGCTTTCCGCGCTCTTGCTTTCAGTGATTATTGCTTCAATTTCATCGGCAGGCGTTCTCTATTTCTCCTTTCGCGAAGTGTCCCGCGCTTTATTCCTCGGGTTCGTCTTTTTATCGTTTTTTATCTGTATCATCTGGCGCGTTCTTGTCAGGATATATTTTCGGAATCAAAAAATGCCTCCCAGCCGAATGCGGCAGGTCCTTGTTGTTGGCGCCGGGTCTTTGGGACAGAAAGTCAAAGAGCAACTAACAGGCATGAATTCCACTGACCTGCGATTTGTCGGATTCCTCGATGATTGTGGTTTATACCCTGAGGAAGATTCTGTTATGGCAGACCTGCAGGATGTGCGGAGTGTAATTGAACGGGAGGAGGTGACCGATGTGGTCATTGCCCTCCCGCATTCCGCATATCACCAGATGGGTGATCTCGTCCGCAAGATTGAAGATAAACCGGTGAGATTATGGGTCGCGTTGGGTTTTTTCGACCTGGCTTTGTATAAAACATCAATTGAAGATTTCGAAGGGATCCCCATGCTGGACCTTCGCGCTTCTGCAATTGATGAATACCAACATCTGTTAAAGCGCGCCTTTGACGTGGTCTTCGGTCTCGCTGCCCTGCTGCTTGCCCTGCCCCTCATGGCAGTATCTGCCCTGATGATTTATCTCGACGATGGCGCTCCCATTCTTTACAAGCAACTGCGTGTTGGTGCGAACGGCAAATTATTCGAAATGCTCAAACTTAGAACCATGATTCGTGACGCGGACCAATTGCAAAATCAGAAAGAGAAGCGGGATGCGGAAGGGAATCTCATCCATAAATTCAAGGAAGACCCCCGAATCACCCGTGTTGGCAGATTTCTACGCCGCTTCAGCCTCGATGAACTACCGCAATTTATCAACGTCTTGCGCGGCGATATGAGCCTGGTGGGTCCGCGCCCCGAGATGCCCTGGCTTGTGGATAAATATCAGCCCTGGCAGCGCAGGCGGTTTGCCGTTCCGCCTGGCATTACGGGGTGGTGGCAGATTAATGGACGCAGCGACAAACCCATGCATTTGCATACCGAAGATGATTTGTATTACATTCAGAATTATTCGATAGTTCTTGATATAAATATTTTATTAAGGACAATTTGGGTGGTGTTGTTTGGAAAAGGAGCGTATTAAGATATGGACAAGCAGTTTCTTGTTCGATGGATGAATAAATTTTTATGGCTTGCGGATGTTTTGATTCTTATATGTGTTTTTATATTTGTTAATATTTCAGCCTTTGGAGGGGCGCAATTTCCGAATGTTAGCTCTTTGGATGATCCTATTTGGCGGTTGCTTCCTGCGCTCGGGCTGATTGTAATCTTTATGATTGTAAGTTTATTTGCCCGTGGGCTGTTGGGTGAATTTTGGCGTACCTTTTATAAAAATTATTGGCTGATAATGTTTTTATTATTCTCGCTGATTTCAATACTGTGGTCTGTGTATTTTCCCGCCACATTGTACGAATTATCCTTGTTGTTTTTTTCTTCGCTCGCCGCAGCATATTTCTCGATTCGCTACCGGATATCAGGTTCAATAAGTTTGTTAACCGGGGTTGCGGCTGTTTGTATATTCATAAGTTATTCTTTTGTATTTTTCACCAGTGGTGGAATAATGCAGAACCCGCCATTTACAGGTTCGTGGTGCGGATTGTTCTGGCATCGTAATCATACGGGGAGTTTGATGGCGTTTTTCAGCATGATATTTTTGACCAGAAGCCTGATGGAGGAGAACCTCTCCGGCGTTGTCAGGCTGTTTTTTGCCACCCTTTATCTACTGGCTGTCTGGCATGTATTCGGAAGCCGTTCGGCTGCGGGTATATTAATCTTTATCACTCTGAATGCAGGTGTGGCAATTTTTTATTACTGGGTGAAACGGCGCGATCAACTTGTCTCGAAACACTATTATGCATTTTTTACGATCGCTGTGATCGGGTTTGTGGTTTTTGTGACAAATTTGGAGTTCTTTTTTGGCTTATTGGGTCGCACTGCGCAAATGACCGGAAGAACCCCCTTGTGGAATGATCTATTGCTAAATTTTTATTCTGCGAAGCCCTGGGTTGGATATGGCTTTGGCGCTTTATGGATGCAGGAGAACTTCCGGCTTTTGATGCAATCGAGGCATGGATGGCTATACCCCGTATATTTTGCCGATAATGGGTTTTTGGATATATTATTGAATTTGGGCGTCGTCGGGCTTGTTTTGTTTTTGGGAATATTGGTCGCGGCTTTTAGGCGATCCATTCGGGCGCTTCGAAGGAATGGATCGTGGGAGGATATCCTGCTTTTTCTGATATTGTGTTACGTTGTGCTTGCCAATCTTGCTTATAGTTTTCTTTTTGAGGTTGATTACTTTGTCTGGATGATATTTTTGGTTTTTTCTTTCCTTGTGAAGGCAATGGAGAATAGGTTACCGGAGGGAGGATACATCCCGGATATTCCTGGCAAGCAGGATGAGCAAACCCCATCCATAGAACCACCCCAAAACAACAAAGCTTAAGAAACTACACTCAAACAGGAACAAAATTAAGATTATTGGCGCGGCAAAAATTAAAGCTGCTATTTTTTCGGCGGCGTTCCATTTCTCGGACAATATTAATTCCGGCATTAGGAATAGTGTATACCCAGTCCAGGCAATGGGCGAAGTCAGCAGGGAGGTGATGATCGCCAGGGAGTTTATTTTGCTGATCCCCGGTTTTTTTCTGTAAATAACATAAATGATGGCAATGGCAAGAAATATGCTGATTGCGCCGCCCACTTCTGCAGACCCGAATCGCGCAGTTAATCCTTGTAGCGAATTGTTTCCAGGGAAAATGAGCAGGTCTGGGGTGAAAACTTTTATCGCATCAAACCATTGTTTGTAAATTGTGATTCCGTAAAAATATATGGGGATAAGGCTAAGAATCGCTGAAGTAACTCCGGCGGTCAAAAAAATGGACCAGTAACCTGCGACTCCAAGGGCGGCTGCCCAAAAGATAAAATTCGGCTTTATGGCGATTAAAATTCCCAGCAAGAACCCTGCAATTGCTGGTTTGTTCTCCCTGCTGTAAATCGTTGCTCCCGTTGCCAGGCACAGCAAAAAAATATACAATTGTCCTAATTGCAGGGTGTGCCAGAATCCTGCCAGGCTGAAGACCCATACGGCTGTCCAAAATCTGTCGGGATGGGAGCCCTGTCGGCGTTTTACGAGGATGTAAAAGAGATAGACGTAACAGGCGGCGCTTAATATGCGCAGGGTATTAGCGGACACTATCGGAGGGATGTTCGCCAGTTGCTCAAAGATCAGGACGGAGATCGGCGGGTTCAAGTTTGGAGCCACGCCCGAATGGTTGAGTTTTGAAAACCTGACAGAAAAAATCAGGGGCGATTCGTCTGTATAGGGATTTTGCCGATTTGCTGCAAATTGTCCTGCAGCGACAAAAGAGCCGAAGTCGTTCAATCTATCCAAACTCGACGCCGCAAAGATGATGTTTGACAGGTAAATGAGCGCCAGCAGGAAGATTGTTAGAACTCGTGTAAAGACCCGGGTGATCACAGTTAACAGCGTTTGTTTCATTGGGTGTTTTCCTGGCTGGCTAATAATGATGTAATTTCAATGCACGTTTGACCTTTTGCGTGTTTGAACGGCTATTGCGAATTTTTTTGGAATACTGTTATCTGCCCCTCTTGATAAAACAGTTTGTAATTTGAAGATAATTCCAGCTGCGTCAAAAGCAGGGAGGGGCGCGCTTCTCGAATATAAATAAAGGAATAGTCTTCCGTATGACGCTGGCTTTCGAGGCAGTCTAAACCTTCTTCGGCGCATTTTTGTATTTCTTCGTAAAAATGAACCCGCTGGGCAAATTGACCGTCGTCAACCCACTCGTACCCAAAAATTGTGGCGTTGCTTCTTCGCTCCGCAAAGACGGGGAACCATTCGGCTGTGGAGTCGTTGAGAGGGAGTCCCTTTGTAACAACAATAAAGTTGCTGTCTGGCGGTGTATTTGATTTTATCCATGCGAAGGCGTTTAGATCGGCGGTTGTCAGAGTCAACCGCTGGCTTATGTTGGCGGCAGCGGCTGAGGCGTTGATCACTGCATAAAGCGTGATGAAACCGGCGAAGATTTTCCCTGGCAGGGAATAGGAGGCTCGTTCTTTTTCGTTCAGTGCGGGCATGATTACCTGATCGATGGCAACCCCCGCAAACATGGATAAGGGCGTCATCATATAAAGACCGCCCCCGCGTGGCTCCAGAAGGGCGATCGTTGTAAACCAGATCGGCAGGGTGGGTTTGCGTTGTGCCAGTAAAATGAACAGTCCCAATAATCCGAGAACCGAAATGGCTTGTATAAAAGGCTCATCTGTGAAATCGAATTTAAGCAGCGCAAACACTCGAAGGAGCAAGCCTGCGCTGTTTTCTTTTGCGGCGATCATTGCCGCTTGAAAGGGGGAAAAGCCGTGTTGGATTAGAATAACCGCCCACCAGATTGAAGAGATTCCCAAAACCCCGAGCGCGATATTAAGCGCGCGCAAAAAACCTTTTAATGTGCGGTCCTTCCAAAGATAAAAAAACACAGCGGCGATAAATGTGTGGATGGACGCCTCGGGATGCGTTACGACAACAGCCCCGCCGAGGATGATTGTTAGAATGACATTGCGCCTTGCGGGATTGGCAAACAAGGCATGGGTTTGTTGCATTGCCAGCAAGGCAAATAAAAACCCCAGCGACCTTGTTGCTCCTCCGCCCATGATTAGCCAGTCGAAGGTGCGCGGGGTCAGTGCAAAAACGGTTGTTGCCCACAGCGCGGTACGGACATCTCCCAGGATGTTTTTTGCAAGCGGGTAAAATGCAGGGATTGTCCCAATGCTGACCAGCGCGGGAAGGTATTGCATTAACTTAAGCAGCGGGACTCCACTTATGAGATTGATAATGCCATAAAGATAGAACGCCAGCGGCGGATATGCGTATGGAATAGAGGCGAAGTTATAACTTGTGTAAACGGGTAATATGAATTTATTTTGTTGCAGGTCAAGGATCATCTGGTAGAAAAGCCCGCCGTCATTCAAGGGGAAATCAGCCGCAAGAGGAGCAGAGAGGCGAACTCCCGCCCCAAGCATAATCACTGCTGATAATAGAATTGCCTCCCGTTGCTTGTCGGTCATTGCTTTCCGAATTTTCTTTGCCACTCGAATAATTTATTGAGCGCCTCGATGGGGGAGAGCGAGTTGATGTCAATTCCCTTTAATTCGTCCAGCAGCGGATTGGTTTCCGGGAATAATGCTGCCTGTTGCGCCGCCTGCGGATTGATCTTTACGCCCCGCGCCGCAGACTTCTCCAATTCATTCATGATCTCATTCGCGCGTCCGATCACTGGCGTGGGCAAACCTGCCAGTTGTGCCACATGGATTCCATACGAACGATCCGCGCCTCCGGGGATGATCTTGTGCAGGAAGACCACACTGCCATCTGCTTCGCTGACCGCCACGTTGTAATTGCGCACACCGGGCAGCAACTCGGCGAGTTGAGTCAATTCATGGTAATGGGTTGCAAACAATGTCTTTGCCCGCAGATGTGGATGGTTGTGTATATACTCGATGATTCCCCATGCAATCGAAAGCCCGTCATAGGTCGAAGTGCCGCGCCCGATCTCATCGAGGATCAACAAACTGCGCGACGTGGCATGATGCAGAATATTCGCCGCCTCCACCATCTCGACCATGAAGGTGGATTGTCCGGCGTGGATTTCATCCTGCGCCCCGATGCGGGTAAAGATGCGGTCAACCAGCCCGATCTTTGCCGAAGCCGCCGGAACGAACGACCCCATCTGCGCCATCAGCACGATCAATGCAGTTTGCCTCAAATATGTGGACTTGCCGCTCATATTCGGTCCCGTAATCACCCGCACGATCTCGCCTTTTTCAAAGATGACATCGTTTGGGATGTAGCGGTCTGACTTTAATAACTGCTCAACAACCGGATGCCGCCCCTCATTAATTTCCAATCCGCTTCCTTCGTGGACTTGGGGCTTGGTGTACCCATTCAATGCGGATACTTCGCCAAGAGCGGATAGCACGTCCAGCGTGGCAATCGCCCTTGCCGTGGCGAGGATGCGGCTTGCCGCCTTCGAGAGTTCCGCACAGACTTCTTTGAACAATCGCGTCTCGATTTCCTTGATGCGTTCCTCCGCGTTCAAGACCAGCGTTTCGTATTCCTTCATCTCCGGCGTGATGAACCGTTCGGCATTGACCAGCGTCTGCTTGCGGATGTAATGTTCCGGCGCTTTATCCGCCGCGCCGCGCGAGATTTCTATGTAATAGCCGAAAACTTTGTTGTACCCAACCTTGAGAGTCTTGATACCGGTCTTCTCGCGCTCCACCGATTCGAGATTGGCTATCCATTCCCGCGCATGTTTTGAAGCGTCCATCACGCCATCAAGTTCTTCCGAATACCCGGGACGAATCACGCCCGTATTTTGCAACGTCGCAGGCGGGTCGTCGTCCAACGCGTTTTGAATCAGTGACAACTGTTCCCCACACTCCGACCACTGCCCACCGATCACTGATGACTGATCACTCGCCACTACTTTTATCTTCGGCAACTCCCCCAGCGTTCCCCTCATCGCCACCAAATCCCTCGGCTGTGCCTGTCCGGCGATGACGCGATTAATGAGACGTTCCAAATCGGCGATGGGTTTTAGTGATTCGCGCAACTCCGCCCGCACCATACCATTTTGGACGAAATATTCCACGCCGTTCTGGCGTTTGGTGATTCGCTCCACGTTAAGCAAAGGTTGGCTGACCCATTGATGAATCATGCGTTTGCCCATCGGGGTGACGGTCGCGTCAAGCGTGCCGAGCAGAGAGCCTTTTCTTTCTCCTCGAAGGGTTTCATCCAATTCAAGGTTGCGGCGGGTGGAGGCGTCCAGAGTCATGAACTCGTTCAGGCTGTACGAGCGTAATGAGTTCAGTAAATTGAGCGCGTCGGGTTGGGTCTCTTTAAGATACTGAATGATTGCCCCCGCCGCGCGGACGGAGAGGCTGTTGGCTTTCAGCCCAAAGCCGTCCAAAGTGGATGACTTGAATTGAGTCAGCAAGACCTCGTTGCATTTTCCCGGTTCGAACTTCCAGGCGGGCAGGG
>DAOTXI010000488.1:0-8173 GCA_034435475.1 Anaerolineales bacterium | reverse complement strand
GGTTCGCGCCTTCGCGCCGCTACGATTTCCTTCCGGCCGAAACGCGCTACCAACTCGACGGGGGACGTTCGCGCCATGCCATTGATCCAATTCTCGAAGTTTTCGGAGAATCGAAAGCCACCTTTTATCTCGTTGGTGAGATGGTGGGATGGTTCCCCGAACTCCCGGAAAAAATCTCCAAAGCCGGGCACGAGGTCGGCTTTCACTGCCACATCCACCGCCGCCTGAACGATGCGAAGGAAATCGAAAAAGACCTGATCGCCTCCTCCGATTGGATTCGAAAATACAACGTGCGCGGCTACCGCGCCCCGATGATCAACACCGTCGAAGAAGTCTATCCGCTGTTGGAAAAGCATAACTTCACTTATAGCTCTTCACAGTATGCGCCCGCGGGCGTGACCGTCAAAAAAGGAAATGTCTGGGAGATACCCGTCAGCACTTTTCCTTTGCTAAAAACCCCGACAGAGTTCATCGCGCCGCGCCACATGAATCTCAAGCTTGTTGCCGGGGGTGAATTCCCCTACGGTTCAAGTTTTACCTCCGGGTTGTTTCGTAAAACGGTTTATAAAATCATCGAACGCGATTTCAAAGCAGGCAAAAGCCCGGTCATCTTTTTGCACCCCTACGAGATCGTCACACCCAAAGGCTACCCCCAAAACTTCATCGTGGACATGCTCCATCATCCCCTGCTCTTTCCATTCACATTCAACAAATCGAAATTCCTCAAAGACCTGCTCAAAAACTTCCCCACCTCCACCATGCAGTCCTACGTCAACGAACTATGATAATTCAACCTGTCAACTCACTGAGCGTCCCACCGCTCGAGTCAAAACTAAGTTACATCGGTCTCGACTCGTGGATGAACTTCATTCACGAAGTTTACGGTCATCCCGTCCATCGTTTTGTCGCGCTCGAAAATGACCGCCCGCTTGGCGCGCTTTCCCTGCTCGAAGTCAAACATCCGGTCTTCGGTCATTACCTTTCCACCGCGCCCTTCGGCAGTTACGGCGGATTTGCCTACGAAAACGATCAAGCGCGCGACCTTTTGGTGGATGAAGCCCACCACCTCGCAAAGGAAATCAACGCCGAATACGTCTCGCTTCGATTCGACGATACCGCCTCCCCTCCGCCCGAAGGCTGGGTCGAACACCCCGTTTATTTCACCTACCTGATTCCTTTACCCGCCACTCAAGACGACCTGCTCAAGCGCTTCTCCTCCGACCACCGCAACCACATCCGCAAATCCCTCAAGAAGGGATTCTCCATCCGTTTCGGTCACCTCGACCTTTTGGACGATGCCTATGAAGCCATCGCCCGCTCGATGCATGAACTTGGCTCGCCGTATCATTCCAAAACCTACCTGCGCAAAATGGCGGAATACCTCGGGGAGACGCTTGAATTCGCCGTCGCATACGACTCAAAAGGGAAAATCACTGGCGGCGGGGTTTTCACCCATCAAGGCAGGACCATCTTCAACCTGCACGCCAACGTTTTGCGCTTTGCGCGTCCATTCTACGCAGGGGAATTCCTCTATTGGTCGGTCATCGAACACGCAATGAAGAAAGGATTCACGACCTTCGACCTCGGGCGCAGTCTCGTCGGCTCAGGCAATGACATCTTCAAATCCAAATGGGCGCCGGAGAAAAAGCCGCTCGCCTACTGGTTCTGGCTCGCGCCGGGACACAAACTGCCATCGCTGAATCAGAAGAATCCGAAATTCCAATTCGCCATCGCAACATGGAAACGCCTGCCCCAATTCATCGTCCGCCCGCTGGGACCGTATATCATCCGCGGGCTGGTGTAGTCTTACTATGCTCGCCACCCTCACACTTCACCTGCGCATTCCCCTCTCCGCCTCGCTCAAAGACAAACGCGGGCGGATCAAGCCCATCATGTCACGCCTGCATCGTGAGTTCAACGTCTCTGTGGCGGAGATGGATAAACACGATGTTTGGGACGAAGCCGTCATCGTCTGCGCGATGGTGGGAAATGACAGCGCCTTCCTCCAATCCGCGCTGCAAACTGTGGCAAAATGGGTGGAAGCCAATTGGCGCGATGGGGATGTATGGGATAGCAGGATAGAATTGGCGGGATAGTTCTTTACGCATTACGAATTACGTAATGCGTGATACGTAATGCGTAAAAGGAGAATAATCAATGGACTTACAACTCAAAGGCAAAATTGCCCTCATCACAGGAGCCTCCAAGGGCTTGGGCTACGCCACAGCGCTACAACTGGCTCGTGAGGGCTGCAAGGTTGCCATCAATGGGCGGGATGAAGTGCGGGTAAAAAATGCAGCAGAAAAAATCAGCAAGGAGACTGGTTCACAAGTCACTGGCTTGACCGGCGATGCGGCTCTGCCCGACATGCCGGAGAAACTGGTTCAACAGACTGTAGATGCATTTAGCGGTTTAGATATTCTCATCACCAACACCGGCGGACCCAAGCCCGGCAGCATCGACTCGCTCGATGAAGCGGCATGGCAAAGCGGAATTGACCTGTGCCTGATGGCGCACGTCCGTTTGATAAAGGCGGCATTGCCATATTTACGAAAATCATCCGCGCCAAGCATTCTCACGATCACTTCGGTTTCGGTGAAGCAGCCGATTCAAAATCTGCTGATCTCGAACAGCGTCCGCGCGGCGACGGTGGGACTCACCAAATCACTTGCTCTGGAATTGGGGCGGGAGGGGATTCGCGTCAACTCGATTCTGCCCGGCTGGACAGAGACAGAACGAGTCGGGGAGTTGCTGAATGCCCGGGCAACCGCGAACCAGACCTCGGCGGCGGAGGAGGCGAAGCGGCAGGCGGCGGAGATTCCGTTTGGGAGGATGGGTCAGCCCGCAGAGTTTGCGAATGCCGCGGTGTTTTTGGTCAGCCCTGCCGCATCTTATATTAATGGAGTCATGTTACAAGTGGATGGCGGCTCGTATAAGGGCACGCTGTAGATTTACGATTTTGGATTTACGATTGACGATTTTAGATTGATGATTGGAGAAACGAATGAGCGACATGAAAGTTTGTATCAATTGCGAACGCAGTGAAGAAAAAACGCCCCTGATTGTGTTGACGTTCAAAGGGGAGGAAAATTTTATTTGCGCGCAATGCCTGCCGATGTTGATTCATAAAACGCATGTATTGGCAGATAAATTCCCCGGCATCGAGTTGACGCAAAACGCAGAGCATTAGCATGTCGAAATTGACACGTAATTCGCTTATCGTTGCCTTCTTTTTTTTGATAGATAAAGTTCTTGCCTTTGTGCGGGCAGGCATTGTTTCGCGCATGTATTCAGACGAAGTGCAGTTGCTCGACACGTTCAACGCCGCCAACAATTTACCAGATCTGTTGTTCGCGCTGATTTCGGGCGGCGCGCTGGCAATGGCGTTCATTCCTTTGTTGACAGAATATCTCACCACCAAAGACCGCGCCGCCGCGTGGGACTTGTTCTCGCGCGTGGCAAACGTGGGCTTTTTGGTAACCGGCGGATTCGCCATCCTCATCGCCATCTTCGCGCAACAGATCGTGGATGCCAACCTCGGCATTGCGCCCGGCTTCGGCGAAGAACAGCGCAAACTTCTCGCAGAACTCATGCGCCTCAACCTGATCGGCACGATCATCTTTTCGATCAGCGGTTTGGTGATGGCGTCTTTGCAAGCCAACCAGCATTTTGTATTGCCCGCGCTCGCGCCCAGCATGTACAACGTCGGTCAGATCATCGGCGCGATCTTTCTCGTGCCGCGCTTCGGCATTTATGGTTTGGTGTATGGCGTCATCCTCGGCGCGGCGCTTCATTTGCTCATTCAAGTGCCGGGCTTGTTCATGTACGGCTTCCGCTGGACGCCCGCGCTCGACCTTCGTCATACCGGTCTGATCGAAGCGCTCAAATTGATGGCTCCGCGTTTGCTGACAATGGCGGGCATTCAAATCATCTTCATTGCGCGCGATAACCTCGCTTCACGCCTGGATCAAGTCGGCGCGGTTACATCGCTCACCTACGGCTGGATGTTGATGCAAGTGCCGGAGACGATTCTTGGGACGGCGATTGCCACCGCCATGCTGCCCGCCCTCTCAGAACTCGCCTCCAAACGGGACTGGAGCGGATTCAGCGCTGTGGTCGAACGCGCCCTGCGGGTCTTGATCTCCTTAACCCTGCCCATTGCGGCGGTCATGGCGGCGGGGATTCATCCGCTCGTGCGCGGCGTCTTCGGCTTCGACGAAAGCATCTCGACCCTCATCACCTGGACAACCCGCGCCTACCTCGCCACGCTAACGGGGTACACCATTCATGAGATCGCCATCCGCGCTTTCTATGCTCGCAAAGAACCGATGATTCCGTTATATGCCATCGGCATTCGGCTGGGAATCTTTTTAGTCGTTGGCATCCTCGGCGTGACCTTGTTCAGGGACATCGGCGCACCGGTCATTGCCTTTGCCGAGATTGCTCTGCTGATCGAAGCCATTGTCATCCTCGGCTGGCTTTCGGCGCGCACGCATGAACCGCTGAAAACCTCGCCCGCCATCCTCAAGGGACTGGTCGCCGCCCTCGTCGGTGGAGTGGTGACTTATCTCCTCGCGCTTTACCTGCCCGGCGGAGCGATTGTCACTGCACTCATCGGCATGGTCATCGGCGGGTTGATCGCGCTCGCCATCGTCTGGTCTGAAGCGAAGATGGTGTTGAAGTTGTGAGCCGTAAATTAGTAAAAAGAACGAACTTTCAAAAGAATGTATAATCACGCCCATGTCTGAAGAATTAGAATCAACTCAACCCAACCCGCCGTCCGACCCGGATGGCACTCAAAAGATCAAACCATACAAGGTGGACGATACCCAGCCGCGAAAACCGCTCGAAGCGGATAAACAACCTCCGGCGGCGGACGAACCGAAGACCACTCCCCCTCCAGCAAAAAAAACGTCTAGATGGAAATCCATCCTGACAGGCGTAGTGGGCTTTATCATCCTGCTCGGGCTGGGCGGATTCGGCGGCTACAGTTCCGGCGTAAACGCGCGCGTGGATGCAGAAAACGCCATTCTCATCCAGACGCTTTCCGAACAATTTTCATTCGCGCTTGTGGACATTCAATTCGGGCGGTATGAAATTGCCCGCCAGCGGCTGGAGTACATCATCCAGAAAGACCCGAACTTCCCCGGCGCGCAGGAAAAACTAACCGAGGTGCTGGTGCTGAGTAACATCCCCACTCCAACTCCCGCGCCAACCGCCACCGCCACGCCTGATTTCAGCGGCGCGGAAAGCGCCTACCTGCGCGCCCAGGAACTCATCCGCGCACAGGATTGGACCGGCGCATTGACCGCCCTGGATACCGTCCGAAAAATGGACGCCAATTACAAAGCCGCGCAAGTGGACGGGATGTATTATTTCGCGCTTCGCAACAAGGGCTATGACCTTATCACCAAGGAAGGCAACCTTGAAGGCGGCATTTACTTTCTGACTCTGGCGGAGCGATTCGGTCCGCTCGATAACACGGCAAGAGGTCTGCGGGATGGCGCACGCGCCTACATGGTCGGCGCAAGTTTCTGGGAACTCGATTGGGAACAGGCTTCAAACAACTTTGAGCAGGTTGCCGCCGGGTGGCCCAGTATGTGGGACGGCACCATGACCGCCGCCCAGCGCTACGTCTATGCGGCGACGCGCTTTGCCGACGAGATGTTTGAAGTGGAAGAGTTTTGCGGAGCCTACGACCAATATTCAAAAGCCGCCAGTGTGGGACTGTTGGACGAAGCCAGCCTTGCGCGTCAAAATCAAGCGTATGCAAATTGCTACCCGGCGACCGAGCCGCCTCCGGTGGAAGGGACGACAGAACCTCCAACTGAACCCCCAACGGCAACTCCGTAATTATGAACGTACCTTCGACCCCGGTTCTTGCAATCATCTATTGGCTGCACATGCTCGCCACAGTGACCTGGATCGGGAGCCTTGCCGCAATCAACCTGCTCTTCCTGCCTGCTTCGAAACGCGCCCTGAACCTGGTTGACCAACTCAGCCTGATCTCGGCCCTGCAAAAGAGACTCGAACCCCTGGCTTGGTTCTGCATGGGCATCCTGCTGGTGACCGGGTTATTCCAATTGAGCACGAGTCCCCACTACGACGGATTCCTATCCATCAGCACGCAATGGTCGCTTGCGATCCTTTTCAAGCATGGAGTCGCCGTCCTGATGGTGGTTGCAAGCGCGATTCAAACCTGGGAGGTTTTGCCCGCCATCCAGCGCATCCTGCTCAAAAAAGACAAAGCCGACGATGCCGAACTCGCCCGCCTGCAAAAAAGGGAGACTTTGTTATTACGGGTCAACCTCCTTCTCTCCGCGTTGATATTGGGAGCCACGGCGCTTGCAAGAGTTTCGTAATCAAAAAAGTTCGGAAGCCTAAAAACTTCCGAACTTTTTTATCAAGTTTCCATTTTGCGTTTCGCGTTTTTCATTTTGCGCTCGCATTTCGCGCTTTAGATTTGGCACTCGCCGCCTCCACTTTCTACTTTCCACCTCCCCCCTCACAACTTAATCAGCCCCGGCTGTTCCGCCAACACCCCCGTCAGGTCGTATGCAAACGCGCCGGTGATCCTCGCAGGGACGATTTCCCCAACCTCCGCCCTGCCTTCCACAACCACATATCCGTCCACTTCGGGAGCGTCTCGGTAAGACCTGCCGACCGAGATACCGTTGTCGAATCCTTCGACCAATACATCCAGCGTCTTGCCGACATAAGACTGATTAACTTGCAGCGAAATATTCTGCTGGAGTTCCATCAGGCGTTCTTCGCGTTCCTGCTTGACCTCCTTCGGAACCGGGTCGCCCAGCGGCGCGGACGTGGTCCCCGGCTCGAAGGAAAACTGGAATGCCCCGGCGCGGTCGAAGCGCATCTCCTCCACAAAATCGTACAAGGCCTGGAACTCCTCCTCCGTCTCACCGGGGTAGCCGACAATGAAGGTGGTGCGGATGGCAAGGTCTTTGATGTTCGCCCGCATTTTGCCGAGCGTTTTATAAACCCAGTCCATGTTGGACGGGCGCTTCATACGATACAGGGTTTTGGGATGCGCGTGCTGGAGCGGAATATCAAGATAGGGCAGAATCTGTTTGCGGGTCGCCATCACCTCGATCAACCGGTCAGTGACGTAGCCAGGATAGGCGTACATGATGCGGATCCAATCCATATCCGGCACAGAGTCGGTCAACTGTTCGAGCATGGTTGCCAGCCCGTCCTTCATGCCGAGGTCGTGACCGTAGTCCGTCGAATCCTGCGCGATTAGAATCAACTCGCGGACGCCTCTATCCCGCAATACGCGCGCCTCGTGGATGATGGATTCCACCGGGCGCGAAACCGCCGTGCCTTTGATAAGCGGAATGGCGCAAAACGCGCACGGACGCCGACAACCATCCGCGATCTTGAGATACGCGCTCGGTCCCGTCACGCTGACGCGCATGGCGTCGTGTTCATCCACGCCGACCGTGGGCGCATCAGGCAGGTGATAGATTGGTTCGGGGTGTTTGCCCTTGCGAGCGTCACTCACCACCTGGGCAATATCCATCCAGCGCCGCGTGCCGAGGATGGCGTCTATGCCGGGGACGCGCTTCGCCACCTCCACGCCGTAGCGCTGGGTCAGGCATCCCGCCGCGATCAGGGTTTGATTCTTCTTTTTCCCTTTTGCCAGTTCGCCCAACACCCGATACGACTCATCCTTCGCCGGACCAATGAAGCCGCAGGTGTTGACGATCAACACAGAAGCCTTCGCCGGGTCTTCGACGAACTTGTACCCCTCCCGCGCCAGCAACTGCGCCATCGAATCCGAGTCGACGGTATTCTTCGAACATCCAAGAGAGACCAGATGAAAAGTTTGTTTTGTCACGTTTTATCCTAAAGATGATCTTATCGTAGGGGCGACCCGCCCAAATCCTTCATGAAATCATTGCACCAGAAAGGGTCGCCCTATGATGGACATGAAATTCAGCAAGCAAGGGCGATAAATTACGGCGTCCCCGTCGGTGTAGGCGTTCCGGTTGGGGTCACCGTCGGCGTCGAGGTGGCGGTCGTCAGCGGCGTATTCGTCGCCGTCGGCGGAATGGTGGCAGTCGGCGTTGCCACACCGGAAATCGAATATACGCGGCTGACCACTTCGCCCGGTCCGCCCATCAACCCGAGGTCCGTCCCGTTGTATGTAATC
>DAOTXI010000487.1:0-8453 GCA_034435475.1 Anaerolineales bacterium | reverse complement strand
GCCATAAATTCCCGCCGTCGGCTCACCTTTGGAGGTTTGCCAGCGGGAACTGCTTCCACCTCCGGCAGTCAATGCAAAATACATGCGGTAAGCCAGGGCGTGTCCGTCAATTAGGTAAAGAGTGGGGGGCATGAGCAGCTTCCAGTAGTCAGTAATCGGTATGCCAGGCTTTCAGCGCGATCATAGTATCAACATAAGGTTTTCCGATAAGAGAATATTTCTTAAGTTCTAATTGTCTTATCTTTGTGCGCGGAGAAAAGATGATTTCTTAAAGGTATCTTCCGTGAAACTCAGTGAAATCGGTGTCGTCCGTGTACTTAAATAGCCTTTAAGAAACAGTTTTTAAGGTTTTTGTATGAACAAAACCATATAGGAAAACCTCATAAAAACTATAACACGAGTTGGCAAAACACCCCAAACACTCTTTGGTGATCAACTTGTGTTTGGGTTTCTGAATAAACCGACAAGGCGGGAGTGTGATTCGCCCGCCCAATCAGTGCGTCGGAGATTTGGCAGGAGGGGGGGATCCCAACCTCAATCTTCAACCTTTAACATTCCGAATATCCACAAGCATAGAACTTGCGACAGCCCTCCTCATTCACCACAACCGCCTCGCCACATTCAGGGCACAGGTCTCCGATCTTCATCTTTGCGCCCGCAGGCTCACCGGCTCCCGCGTGTGAGTTGCCATTTCCATTCCCTTTGACCTCTTGGATGACGATCCCTTCCTTCTCGCGCAGGTACTGATCGAAGATCTGACCGATCCCATCCGGCAGTGACTTGACCCGGTTCGGACCAAAGCCGAGAGAGCGTCCGCCGCCGATGCCGATGAGCTGCACGACGACTTCGCGCAGTCTATCCAGCGGGGCAACGGGTGAAGCCATGCGCAAGATGTACGAGATCAAACGTCCGATCGCCTCAGAGACGGCGGCAGTTTCAGAGCCAGCCTTGGCAGTATTCACAAAGGTCTCGAAGGGTTGCGTCCCACCGTTTTCGTTGACGGTGATAAAGGTCTTGCCCACGGGCGTGTCAATGGTGAAGGTCTTGCCGGTCAATGCCTTGGGGCGGGGTTTCTTGGTACCATGCCAAATGGTAGGACCAGCCTGGGTCGCTGCAACAGGCGCGGGCGCGGCAAGAGCCGGTGCTGAGCTTGCCGAAGCATCTTTCTTTTCCGCAGTGGCTTTGGTTTCCAACACTACTTTATCGCGAGAGCCGGTCACATACACGGTGATGCCCTTGCAACCCAGTTCCCAAGCCAGCTGATACGCAATCGCCACATCGCCTTCGGTCGCGCCTTCAGAGAAGTTGACCGTCTTCGAAAGCGAGTTGTCAACAAAGGCTTGCAGCGCGCCCTGCATCCGCACATGTTCCTCGGCGGTTACATCACCCGACACCACAAAAGTATCGCGGATACTCTGCGGCAGCTCGGCAATATGCTGGCAGGTGCCCTGGCGCATTACCTGCTCCACGATCTCCTGCCGCTTCTCCTCGCCCAAGCCGAGTTTCTTCAACGCCTCATCGAAGCGCGGGCTGGCGTAGGTCAGTTTTAGATCTTTGCCGTTATCGTTCACATGCCGGATGTACGCCAGCGCGAAGACGGGTTCACAGCCGTAGCCTTCACATCCAGCCACCGTGGCGATGGTACCGGTCGGCGCGACGGTGGTCTGCGCGGCATTGCGGATGCCATGCTTCTTGATGCCAGACACCACCGCATCCCACTTAACCTCGGGTCTGTTCCAGTTATTCTCAAACTTGACCAGTGACGTGGGCGCTTCCCATTTCATATCGTCCATATCGTAAATGGAACCTTGAATGGCAGGGAAAGGTCCGCGCTGCTCGGCAAGCTCAATGCTGGTCATCATGGCGTGGTAACGGACGAACTCCATTACCTGCGCGCCAAATTCCTGACCTTCCTTCGAGCCATAGCGCACGCCCACGTGGTACATCAAATCTGCAAGACCCATAATGCCCAAGCCGATACGGCGGGCTTTGTGCGCGGCTTCTTTCAACTGCGCCACAGCCGGAACATACGCATTGGCTTCGACCACATCATCGAGGAAACGTGTGGAAGTCACAACACTCTTACGTAAAGTTTCCCAATCGACAGTGCCATCGGGTCCGCAGTGCTCGTTGAGGTTCACCGAGCCCAAACAGCAATTCTCATACGGTCCAAGCCATTGTTCTCCACAAGGATTCGTCGCTTCGAGCGGATACAAATGCGGCACCGGGTTGCTGCGATTGGCGGCATCTAAGAACAACACACCCGGTTCCCCGTTGTGATGCGCCTGCTTTACAATCTTATTGAACAATTCACGGGCGTTGACCTTCTTATAGGTGTTGATCTTGATGCCAGCGGCTTCAGCTTCCTCGAGTGTGCCGTTGAAGCCTTTCTGCTTCATTTCGATCAAGTCGGGGAAGCGCAGTTCCCATTCCTTGTCATCACGCACGGCGCGCATGAACGCGTCGGTAATGCCCACAGAGATATTAAAGTTAGTGATCGAGTTTTCGTTGATCTTACAAGTGATGAACTCTTCCACATCCGGGTGGTCCACACGCAACACTGCCATGTTTGCACCGCGGCGGGTACCGCCTTGGGCGATCTCACCAAAGGCGTGGTCATACACGCGCAAGAAACCCACCGGTCCGGTCGCCTGCCCGGCAGAGGTCAAGACCATGGTGCCATGCGGGCGCAAACGCGAGAAAGAGAATCCGTTACCGCCGCCTGTCTGCTGGATCAGCGCGGCGTCACGCAAAGTTTGGAAGATGCCCGCGCTGTGACGTCCCATATCGTCGGTGATGGGGAGCACGAAACACGCCGCCAACTGCCCAAGCGGAGTCCCTGCCCCGGTGAAGGTCGGTGAGTTCGGGAAAAACTTCTTGCTGGATAATAAATGGTAATACTCGATCGTGCGTTCCTGCACGTCCGCGCCCCATTGCTCTTCGACCTTGGCGACATGATACGCCACGCGCCAGAACATCTCCTCGACATTCTCAGCGGGCTTTCCGTCATCGCCGCGGCGGACGTAGCGCTTCATCAGCACCTGGCGGGCATTATCCGTCAGGGATGCCTGCGGCAGCCCCTTTTTAATTGGCGGCGTGGGCAGCAAGCCGTTCTTGACGATCTTCGTATCAGCAGATTTTGTTGCCATATTGGGTCTCCTGTAAAGTGGATCAATGTCATTCTGAGCGAGCCGTTCTTTGTCAAGCGAAGAATCTCTTCAATCGTCTAAGAGGCTGCCTGAAAAGTTCTGAATACTTGGGCATTTCAGAGTGACAATGTGATTAGACACAAAAAGGCAAAGACACTCCCCCCTTGAGGGTCTTTGCCTTGATTAACCTTCGAGTAAATGATCTATTTCGCCGCGAATGGACTGCAAATCGTCCAAGCCAAGATAAACAATGGCATAGCGAATGTACGCGATCTGGTCAACTTCCTTCAAGGTCTCCATCACCAAATCGCCGACCACGCGTGAAGAAACCTCCGCCTTGCCCATCTTTGTCAATTTCACCTCCACCTGACCGATCATGCGCTCAATGTCCGCCGCAGAGACGGGTCGCTTCGCGCACGAAATGCGGATGCCGCGCGCCATCTTCTCCCGGTCAAACTCCTCGCGGTTGCCGTCCTGCTTGATGATGAGCGGCGTGGCAAGGATCGGGCGCTCATAACTGCTGAAACGCTGGCGGCATTTCAGGCACTCACGCCGGCGGCGAATCCCGCCGTGACTGTCGTGAGAGGTGTCCAGCACCTTCGAGTCATGATGTTTGCAATACGGACAACGCATCCGTTTCAGGCTCCAATATTAGAACAAATGATTTAGCCAGATATGGGCGTCCGGGCACTGCATCCCCGTATATATGGCTAATGTGAACGGCATTTTAGCATCCGCATGGATTGTTGGCAAGAGGGTGTTTTGATTTTGCAATCTTAAAAAATCGACTCGATTCCCCCGTTAACGTTCGAACGATCATTTCATCTTTGGATGAAACCCCTCCCTTTTATCTCATCCTCTCTAAAAACTTTTTCGCGATTCGCATGGCGCAACTCTCAAACGCGCTTCTCTCTTCGCTGTAGCCTTGTCCCCGCCCCAGCCCGCGCGCCAGGGACGGTACGGCCAATCGTCCATCGTCCTCGGTTCAACAGGATTGCAAAAATTCCATCACCGCCGGGTTGAGTTCATTCGGATGACACTGATGCGGCACATGCCCGCAAATGGAAAATTCCTTCGTCGCCACCAGGTTTGGCAATTCCTCCGCCAGCATGGGGAAAGAATCAGGCGCAAGCGTTTGGTCGCGCCCGCCCCACAGCAGCAGAGTCGGCTGATGGACGAGAGACAGGTTTAGGTCTGCGTGAGGAAGCGTGCGGGGGATGTTGTAAATCCTCGACGAAGCCCGCTTGTAATCCAGCGCGGTTTGATAGCGAATATGTTCGGGCAGCACATGCGTCTCGCGGTTGCCAGTGTAGCCGCTGAAACTGGTCATATCCACAAAGAAACGAAAGAGGCGGTAAGGCGTGCGGTCAATCAACGTGGTGTTGATCAATTGATGTTTGAACACGCGCTGAAGGATCGGCGGCAGTTGATGGATGGAATAGAAAGGGTTGATGAGGATCAATCCGCGCACGCGGTCGGGGTGACGCGACGCATACAACATCGAAAGACCCGCGCCGAGGGAGTGACCGACCAAAATGAAGGGACGATCCAGCCCGAGAGAATCGATCCATGCTTCGAGGTCTGCGTAAACGTTTTGGACGGTGTAATCATGGGTGTGTAACGGCTTGTCACTCTCGCCATGTCCCAGCAGGTCGAGCGCGTGTCCGGCGTACCCCTCCCGCTCCAGTTCGGGCAGCAGGTCATCCCAATCATGCAGGGATGCGGCAAGTCCATGCACCAGCACCACCGGCTCGCCCTGCCCCTGTTGTACGTAATTTACCTTGCGCCCGTTTGCAAGTGAAATGGTTCGATATTCGATATTGTTCTTTGTTGTGATGTTCATTCTTTTACTCAAATTACAATGTGTTTCAAATATTACGTAGGGGCGACCCGTATGAATTCTTAACTCACTTTATCGCGCAATGAAGCCCAGTACTGGCAATAGGGTAAATCCATGCATGGGCGACCCTTTCCGGCGCAACAGGTTAATGATGATTTTGCCGGGTCGCCCCCTACGATTAAGATTCAAATCACTCGCTCGCGATCTGCTTCCCATAGCGTTTCGCCAGTTCGCGCCGCAAAACCTTGCCGATGAAGGTGCGCGGGAATTCATCCATGAAGATGACGAATCGCGGGACAAGATGCGGCGGTAAACGGCGGTGACAATACGCGATCACAGATTCCGCGCTGGGCTTTTCCCTGCCCGCAATGACAAAGGCAAAGGGATGCCCCGCAACAGCAACGACCGCCACCTCTTTCACCTGTGGTATTTCGTAAATGACCTCTTCCACATCGCGCGGGAAGGCGGGTTCCCGTCCGCCTTTTTCGGGGTACCACATGTCGGCTTTGCGGGCGATGATGCGGCAGAAGCCGTCTTCGTCCATTTGCGCCACATCGCCGGTGAGCAGCCAGCCATCGTCCATGATGACCTCTTTCGTGGCGGCATCGTTCTTCCAGTACCCCAACATCACCTGCGGACCGCGCACAGCCAGTTCGCCGATCTGACCCGGTTCCACTTCCTTTCGCCCTGATTTCAAATCCACAATCACGGCTTCGGTGGAGGGCAGCGGCACGCCGATGGTGCCAAGCCGACGATGCTTGCCCATCGGGTTGGCGTGTGTGACCGGTGACGCCTCGGTCAGACCGTATCCTTCGACGAGTTTGCCCTTCGTGAGTTTCTCGAACGCCTCCTGCACTTCAACCGGCAATGGCGCGGAGCCGCTGATACAGGCTTTGATCGTACCCACCCCATATTTACGGACCCCGCGGAAGTTACTGATGGCAACATACATGCTCGGCGAACCCGGGAAAATGGTTGGCTTGTATTTCTTGACAGCCTTCAACACGTCCAGGGTCTTGAACTGCGGTTTCAATATCAATGCCGCGCCAAGTGAAACCGGCACATTCAACGCCGTCGTCAGACCATAACTATGGAAGAACGGAACAACGCAAAGGAATCGCTCGCGTCCCTCTTTTGCATCGGGCAGCCAGTGGCGGGTTTGCAGGGCATTGGCGACCAGATTGCGGTGAGACAACATCACCCCCTTCGCCTGAGCCGTTGTGCCGCCTGTATAAATAATCACAGCCAGGTCATCCGGCTGGATATCCACCATCGGCGATTTCATATCCTGTTGGGAAAGCCAGCGGTTCCAATGCAGGGAGTTACCCACGTCTAACCCGCGGTTACGCCAGCGCGAAATAAGATATTTTGGTAAAGAGAGATATTGCCCCGGGTCCGTCAGGACGATGTGAGGAACGCCCGCGCCTTCTTGAATTTGTTTTGCCAGCCCCGCCCAAATGGACATCGTCACCAATACGCTTGCATCCGATTCTTTAACCTGGCGAATCAACTCCTCTGGCTCGGTCATGGGCGGAATCAGAACCGCCGCGCACCCCGCCTTGAGCGTACCGTAAAACCCGATCACCATCTGCGGGATATTCGGCATTAGCAAAACAACTCGCGCGCCTTTCCCGACTCCCTGCGCCTGCAAGGCATTTGCAAACCGATTGACCTCATGGTTCAAGGCGCGGTAGGTTAGTTTTGCGCCTTCGAAGAAAACCGCCGGGCGGTTTGGAAACCTTCTGACCGCGGAACGCAACAAATGCTGGACCGGGATGCGCGGCACATCCACCGTGTATGGCACACCTTCTTCGTAATGGGAGAGCCATTTGCGTTCGGTCTTTAATTCGTCGCGCCGGGTTCCCGGAAGGATGAAGGATTTATCGCGCCACGATTTTTTCGATTCGCCCTTGAGGAAGTTTGCAATCGCCCGGTCCACCGCCTCGCGCCTCTCGAGCATGACCATGTGACCCGAGACGCCAATATCCACATCCTCTGCGCCGGGGATGGAACCCGCCACCTTCTCAAACAGCGGTCGGTCGAAGACAATGTCGCGATGCCCGCGGATGACCAGAGTGGGCACGGTCAATTTGGGAAATTTCTCCCACCCGTTCCACTTTGACATGTTTTTATGATAATACTCGCGCAGGGCATGGGGCGGAGCGTGCAGCCACTTCCGCGTGAAAGGACCGATCAGCCTCAGGACCGAAGAGGGCAATGCCAACCCCAACTTGAAAAGCGGACTCAATGTGAACTCTCCCGCCGTGGCGATGATGACCAGTTTTTCGACATGGTCTGGATGGTTCAAGGCATACTCGGTCACGATGGCGCCGCCGAAGGAATGTCCCATCAACACAAAAGGCGGGGATACTTTCAAATGGTCGAGCGCCGTCTCAATGTCCTGTTGGATGCGCGGCATATCGTATCCGCTCGAAGGCTTATCGGAGAGTCCGTGTCCGCGCATATCCAGGGCAACCACGCGGTTGTCCATCGCAAATTTCTGCATCTGGTACTGCCACTGTTCCGCCTTACCCCCAAACCCGTGGATGAACACAATGGTGCGCTTTGGGCTTGCCGGGGAAACGTCTATGGCAGAAAGCCTCACAAGCGGGTCGGATAAAATCCGCACTTCGTAACGATAGAGGTCGAAGTCTATGTCCATCCATCGAGTTTATCAGGATTGGGCAAGGGTTGTCAATTTACAACTGATATCTTATGGTTAATCTTTATCAATAGCCGGGGTGTAAGTAAACCGTTGAATATTTCTTTACAGATATTGACCGCCGACCGCAGATCATAGACCGCGGTCCGCCGTCGGCGGTCGGCCTGTGGTGTTAAATTTCTTTTGGCGTTCTACTAATCTCCCGAAATATTATTTTGATTTTCCAATCAGGGTAATTCTCAGCACATGGCTTGAGTGAAAACGGCGGCTTGATGAGAATAAAATCTGTCAGCACCGCAATTATTCCGTCAATTAATTCCTGAAATATTGACCTATGGTTCCGTATTTTTCATTATGTAAAAAACAGCCCTCATCCTGGCAATGAGGGCTGTTTGTGACAGTGGAATTTACGGCAGGTTGAACGTTCGTACGAGGAAGACCGCCATGGAAGCGCGGGTGACGGGGTTATTGGGGCAGTAGTTCCCGCCGTTACAGCCGGAGGTGATGCCTTCGTTTGCCAGTTGTTCGATCCATGCCGCGGTGGAGAGGCTGGCGGGGACATCGCCAAACATGGTTCCTGTCGCGGGGGGAGGCGTGTAAGCAGAAGTGTATTTGGCGCGCAGGAGGAAGATCGCCATTTGAGCGCGGGTGACGGAGTTGTTGGGGCAGTAGTTCCCGCGGTATCATCCGGAGGTGATGCCTTCGTTTGCCAGTTGTTCGATCCATGCCGCAGTGGAGAGGCTGGCGGGAACATCGGCAAACATGGTTCCAGTCGCGGGGGGAGGCGTATAGGCGGAGCCGT
>DAOTXI010000486.1:0-1617 GCA_034435475.1 Anaerolineales bacterium | reverse complement strand
TATCAATTTTGCGAAACCTGTGGCAAAATTTTTATAAGGTATTCATTAAGACCTGACAGGTTTTGTGAAACCTGTCAGGTTTCCTGTATCATTATCCCAAGGAGAATGCCATGACCAAAGAGCGTGTTGCCCTGTATCTGCAAGACTCGCATGACCTGCGCGACGGATTGGATTACGCAAGGTACGCCGAAGAAAAAGGGTTCGAAGCCGTGTGGCAGGCGGAAAGCCGCCTGGTGCGCGATGCAATCGTTCCGATGGCTGGGTATGCCGCCGTGACCAACAAGATCAAAGTCGGCTCGGGCGTCATCAACAACTGGACACGCAACATTGGTCTGCTCGCCGCAACCTTCCTGACCCTTGACGATCTCGCCCCAAACCGCGTCATTTGCGGACTCGGCGCATGGTGGGACCCACTAGCCGCCAACGTGGGCATTGACCGCAGGAAGCCGCTGACAGCGATGAAAGAAACAGTCATCGTCATGCGGAAACTGCTCAACCTGGAACGCGTGACCTTCAATGGCGAATTCATCCATGTCAAAGATATCGAATTTGATGTAGTTTATGGACGGCGCGAACCGCGCAACGTGCCGATCATGATCGGCGCAACCGGCGACAAAATGATGGAACTGACCGGCGAAGTTGCGGATGGCGCGGTGCTCAATTACTGCGTCGCCCCTGAATACAACGACAACGCCATGGAATTGCTAAACAACGGCTTGAAAAAGTCGGGGCGCAAAATGGAAGACTTTGACCGTCCGCAGTTGATCGTCTGCTCGGTGGATGAAAGCCACGAGAAAGCGATTGACTACAGCAAGATGCTCCTGTGCCAATACATTGCCCAACAGCCGCACATCGCCAAGGCATCCAATGTATCGGATGATGTGGTGCATCAGATTCAGTCCATTTTGGGGTGGCCCGCCACCAAGGAACAGGTGATGAAAGCCAAAGACCTCGTGCCGGATGATCTCGTTCACAAGATCACCGCGTCTGGCACGCCTTCGGAAGCGAAAGCCAAAGTGGAAGAATACAAGAAGCGCGGCTGCACTTGTCCGATCCTTTACCCGGTGGGCGGTAATTTCAAATTATTGATTGATACCTTCGCCCAGAGTTAACCGTAGGGGCGACCCGCTAAAATCTCATAGATCCCTGGAACGCAAGAAAGGGTCGCCCTGCTGTGGCGCACCTGCCAGCAAGGGCGACCCTTTCTTTTGCAACGACGTAATTTGCACAATCCCGACGGGTCGCCCCTACATTATCACCTTATTCATACGCCAGCACTTCGCGGACGGTCAAACGGGAGGCATTACGCGCGGGGATCAGACTGGCAAGCACGCTCAATAAAATCACAATTCCCAGCCACATCCAAAAACCCGGCATGGAGTAGGTATAGGTCAGGGAAGTTCCCATCACAGCCTGCCCCAACGCCTGGTTGAGTCCTTGCGTCATAGGGATGGCAAAGACCGCGCCCATCGCCCAGCTCATCAGCCCGATGACAATCCCTTCGCGGATGAAGACCATTGCCACACTGCGGTTCGACGCGCCAATTGCCCGCAACACACTGATCTCGCGCGTCCGCTCCAGTACATTGATGCTCATCGTGCCCATCAAGCCGAGTCC
>DAOTXI010000485.1:0-8795 GCA_034435475.1 Anaerolineales bacterium | reverse complement strand
GAAAGAGTTCGCCAGGTTCGATCAGCAGACAATGGCATCTGTAATTCAAGGCGCGATTGACGGAATCATGTTGCAATGGGTCTTTGACCCGAAGGCGGTCAATTTGCAGGAAGCCAGCCGCGAGTTGAGTGAGATGTTTGTGAAGCGGTTGAAAAAGTAAGCAAAAGACCTGACAGGTTTTGAAACCGTGTCAGGTCTAAACAGCCAAAGGAGAAACGTGCATGGAGTGGAAGAGTCTAGGTCATTTGGCAGAGAGCGCAGCGGAGCGGTTTGGGGAAAAGCCGCTGTTCATCTTTGAAGACAAGCCGCTTTCGTTTGCGGACGTGAATCGGCGGGTGAACAAAACCGCGAATGCGCTGACATCTCTCGGCGTGACGAAGGGCGAGCGCGTGGCGGTCATGCTGCCCAACGGCGTGGACTTCCCCATCGTCTGGTTTGCGCTGGCGAAGATGGGCGCGGTCATCGTGCCTGTCAACATCAACTACCACGACCATGACCTGACTTATACACTCGACGATTCGCAGGCGGGATTCTTCGTCGTCCACGAAAATTATTTGGAACAGTGGGAACGCGTGCGAGCGCACTTGCCGTCAGTGAAGGAAACGCTTCTCGTGACTGAATCAGGCTCAAAGTCCGATTGGAGGCGATTGGTGGATGAGTCATCCGACTCGTTTGACATATCCAACGTCACAGGCGAAGACTTGCTCAACATCCAATATACATCGGGCACAACGGGTTTTCCGAAGGGCTGTATGTTGCAGCAAAAATATTGGATTCAGATCGGACAGGTCGCCGCGGATTATTTTGGGCTGACGCCATCCGAATGCAACCTGACCGCGCAACCTTTTTATTACATGGACCCGCAGTGGAACACGGTGGCGAGTTTGATCGGCGGCGCGCCGCTGGTGATTTTGCCGCGCTTCTCGCCATCGCATTTTTGGGGCGAAGTGATTCGACATAACGTGACAGTTTTGTATTTGATCGGAACTATGCCGTTCTTTTTGTTGAAGATGCCAGATGATGCGGCTTTGGAACGTGGGCATAAACTGCGCATGATTCTGTGTTCGGGAATTCACCCGAATTTCCACGCGGAGTTTGAGCGGCGTTGTGGCGTGCCGTGGCGTGAGGCGTTTGGCATGACCGAAACAGGTGTGGATTTGATCGTGCCGCTCGATGATGTGGAGAGCGTGGGCAGTGGCGCGATGGGCAAACCGATTGCGACGAAACAGGCGCGGGTGGTGGATACGAATGGAAACGATGTTTTGGCTGGTGAAGTCGGCGAGTTGATTTTGCGCGGCGAGCCGATGATGATGGGTTACTGGAATAAACCTGAAGCGACTGCTGAAACGATGAAGAACGGCTGGGTGCACACGGGTGACATGGTCACGAAAGATGAAAAGGGATATTTCCATTGGCGGGCGCGGTTGAAAGATACGATCCGTCGCGCGGGCGAAAATATTTCATCGGTGGAAGTGGAAGGCGTGCTGATGGAACATCCCGCGGTGAAAATGGCGGCGGTGGTTCCCGTCCCAGACGAGTTACGCGGCGAAGAAGTGAAGGCGTATATCGTGTTGAAGGAAGGACACACGCAAGAAGATACACCACCAGAATCAATTTTGGGTTATGCCCGCGAGCAGTTGGCGTATTTCAAAGTGCCACGGTTTATCGAGTATGCCGATGATCTGCCGAGAACACCTTCAGAGCGAGTGGAGAAGCATAAGTTGGTGAAGATGAAAGCGGATTTACGCGTTGGAAGTTATGACGCAGTGGATAAGGTTTGGCGGTAAAAAATCAAGTACACGGATTGCACTGATTTCACGGAAAGAACACAGATTTCTTTTTAAATAAAAATCCGTGTAAACCCGCGTAATCCGTCAAATCCGTGTCCAAAAGTTTTTGGAGAACTATGAACACACAACAACTCAACGAAACAATTTCAAAAACACTCACCGCATGGAACATCCCTGGCGGCGCAGTGGCAGTTGCCCAAGGCGATGAGATTTTCACGCAAGGCTATGGCGTGTTAGAAGCGGGCAAGCCCGAAGCGGTGAACGCGGATACCATCTTTGCGATTGGTTCCACCACCAAAGCGTTCACCTCCGCATTGATCGGCATGGTAGTGGACGAAGGCAAACTGGCATGGGATGACCCCGTGGTCAAACACCTGCCAGACTTCCAACTCTACGATGAGTGGGTCACGAAGAACGTCACCGTGCGCGATTTGCTCTGCCATCGTTTGGGACTCGAACGCGCTCAACGCCTCTACTATCATCGCGGATACGACCAGCGCGAAATCATCCGCCGAATGCGTTATCTCAGACCCGCTGCAAATTTCCGCACCGCGTTTCAGTATGCCAATCAACAATACGGCGCGGCGGGATTAATTGTCGAAGCGGTCACAGGCAAAACTTGGGATGATGTCATCACCGAAAAAATCTTCAACGCGCTGAACATGTCCCGCACCTTCAGCGGCTACGACCATCTCACCGACCATAAAAATTTCGCCTCGCCTCACGCCGTCGCCGATGAAACCTATCCCGCGAGTGTGCGCTTCCTCGGCGAGCAGCGCCCCACCGAGCAATTCAAAATCGTCCACGAACCCGCTGGCTCAATTCACACCACCGCCAACGACCTCGCGCAATGGCTCAAGGCTCTGCTCAACAACGGCGCGCCGCTCATTCAACCCGCCACCTTCAACGAACTCACCACGCCGCAAGTCGTCATGCAAGATGTGCTCAACTCCGAACTTGCGCCGCTCGCCTATCTTCAACCCGCCACGCACTTTTGGACATACGCGCTTGGTTGGTGGGCAATGGATTATCGCGGCGAAAAAGTTCTCATGCACGGCGGTCAAATGCCTGGCTACAATTCCGCCGTCGCATTTTTCCCTCAGCGCAAACTCGCGCTCGCCGTCATGGTCAACGTCCATCAAACCCTCGCCCACGCCGCGCTCTTTTATGCGATTTCCGATATTCTGCTCGACAAAAATGACCGCGACTGGTCATCCGAATTTCAGATGATCGCGCAGGGATACATGGCAGAAGTTAAAAATCAAGTGGATGAAACCCGCCTCAAACGGAACCCGAACCTGCCTCCGTCCATTGGGCTTGATTTCTTCGCTGGGACATTTTCCAACGACCTCTACGGCGAGATGACCGTGACCCGCACAGGCGACTCCCTGCAACTGATCTACGGCGCAGCCGTTGCGGCGCTTGAACACTGGCAGGGCGATACCTTCCTCGCACATTGGAATTTCGGCGCGTTCATGGATGACTCCATGATTGCATTCTCGCCCGATGGCAAATCCATGACTCTGCTCAACGATAGAGCGGAGTATAAGAAGATTTAAGTACTGCGACATTCATGTCGCTTTTTTCTCGCGAGATAAATCTCGCAGTACCGAAGGAACCCATGAACCCCACTGAACTCATCCTCTCCAATTTTGAAAAAGTATCCTCCATCCCACGCGGAACGAAATACGAAGCGGGCATTCGCAACTGGCTCATCACCTGGGCGGCAGAACACAACTGTACATCCAAGACCGATGCGGCAGGCAACCTTGTAATTTATGTTCCAGCCAGTGAGGGCTACGAGGACCGCCCCACACTGATTCTGCAAGGTCACATGGATATGGTTTGCCAGAAGACCTCCGAATCAACGCATGATTTCGAGCGCGACCCGATTCAACTCATCCGCGATGGGGATTGGATTCGCGCAAACGGCACCACCCTCGGCGCGGATAACGGTATCGGCATTGCGCTGATGATGTCCATTGTGGAAGATGAGTCGGTCAAACATCCGCCACTGGAATTGCTGTTGACTGTGGAAGAAGAACTCGGTGTTGTGGGCGCGGATAATCTCGACCCGTCCCTGCTTTCGGGTAAAACACTCATCAATTTAGATTCAGAGACCGAAGGCGTGTTCACTATCGGCTGCGCGGGCGGCGGAAGTGTGTACACAACCTTGCCCGTCACATGGGGGAAGCAGAAGCAAGATGAAGTTGCTTTTGAGTTGAAGGTCAGCGGCTTGCAGGGCGGGCACTCAGGCGAAGACATCAACAAATTCCGCACGAATGCCAACAAACTCATTGCCCGCTTGTTGGATGAAATACAGCGCAACATTCCCGTTCGATTGTCCACGCTCAAAGGTGGGACGGCGCGGAATGCTATTCCACGTGACGCGGAAGCGGCGTTTATTTGTGCGTCCGATAAAAGAGAATCCTGCAAAGAAATATTCGCTGTTCTTCAGGCAACCATCCAAAGTGAACTTACCAAAACAGAAACGGGACTTGTATTATCTCTACATGAAATCAATAGCAAATCCATGCGCGCCATTAGCCATGCTGAAACTCAGGCAGCGATCCGCCTGCTGATGGCGCTGCCGCATGGAGTCTCATCCATGTCTTCAGAGATGCCTGCCTTCGTCGAAACGTCCAATAACATTGGAGTGATGGAATTGAAAGAGGACGGGCTGTCCGTTGTCTCCACAAATCGAAGCGCGGTCTTTTCGAGATTGGAAGAAATTACCAGACGAGTCGAAACTGTCGCATGGCTGGCAGGCGCAAAGACCGAACGAACGAAGATGTTCCCACCCTGGCAGCCGAACATGGGATCATCCCTCTTAAAGAAATGCGTCGAGACCTATCGCTCCATCCAAGAAGAAGACCCCAAAATCGAACTCACCCACGGCGGACTCGAATGCGGCATCATCAGCGAACGCTGCGGCGGGCTGGATACGATCTCGATGGGTCCGACGATCAGAGATTTGCATTCGCCTGATGAGAGGTTGTATGTTCCATCGCTTGTGAATGCCTGGGGGTTCTTGAAAATTTTTCTAGCAAGTTAATTCCATGGTTTTCAATTCCTCAATCCAATACTCCGTCAGCGACGGTCCGCTTTGGTAGCGGACTTCTCCCCAGGCTTTGTATCGCGTTTCGGAGACGACACTCCCCGAACCGTCAGTGACGATGCTGGTTGAGCCGAGATGATCGGGGCGCAGATAATAGAGAGTGAAATCCTGTCTCATGACGATGCGTTGAGTCCCTGCGAAATAGTATTTGGTAATGGAAGTTCCAGTCACCTCGCAGTGAGCACCGACAAAAATAGGTCATAGTCGAGCCGAGATTCGTCGTGATGATTGATTTTACTCTCCTGCCGCCGCCGTCGTAAGTGAATTGCGCGAAGGAGAAGACCGGCGCGGGCGGCTGGGCGGCTGTGGCAGTGACAATCGGCATGGACGTGAATGGCGGCGCGGCGGCGGGGGCGGGGAGAGACTTGAAGCCGTCGGGGTGGGTCCGCTTGGAGTGGGGGTATTCGTTGGCATTGCCATCTCTTGGCGGATAATAAATTCGTGACATTCATCGTTGACTTTAGATTTCGATTTTGCTACCATACACCCAACAAAAAGGAGTGGAGATATGTTCCGCAAACCGCCAAAGGACGCATGGAGTTGAAAGGGAGGTAACGGGATATGGAAGTTCTCAAAAAAACGAAAATTTCTAGCGGCATAGACCCATACCAAGGCGATTAGAATGAAAAATACCATTAAGAACCCCCTTTACAAGTTTCTACTCATTTGCGTTGCTATCTTCATATGCTATAAATTATTCACTTGGACATTTGTTTGGACGTTTTGCGGGGTGCGAGAGAGGGGTGAGAGCGAACTGGATGCGTTTCTTTACCTTTGTCCAGCTGAGTCTATACAACGGTATGACGAGTACTTATTTTGGGAGGAGTGCCCAAAGAGCGATAAGAACCTTCCACCGAATACAGAGCTTTTGATCTCTGCTTGTGTAGACCCGCAAGTACGCGGTGTGCCCGGTGGGGAAGTATTATTTGTGAATGAAGTAAGGACTGGCTTAACCTATCTGCTGGATTTGAAAACTGGTGAAAAGGGATCAGTTCCTGATGACCCGTTATTGTTGGAAAGCGGAAGATTTCTTAACTCAGAATGGGTATGGCTTGAAGGGTACGGTACTACCCCCACAACCCCAGGATATCGACCTGGTTTTATTCTTGATTTAAGTACGGAGAAACGATACGAATTAGTAGATATAACAACATGGGGCGAAGGTGGAGGACCTAAAAGCGAGTATGATCCTTATTTCCAATCTGCCGAAAAGATTTTTCTTCATCATGGAAGAAACAGAGCAATCGCCTTACCGCATGGTTTTATAACTACTTCAACAACGGGGGTAATTCTATATATGTCCGGTCAAGAAGCAAAATCCGGTCAAATCCTTCAGATGTACTTGGAGGGTTTAGGGGTGGAATATCAAATTATTGATTTTTCGCTTGAAAAAGTAGAAGTTTCATCTCCCCTAGGTAAGTACGTTGCAACCGGAGACGGTATATTTCTTGCAGGTTCAGATATCTCATTATTACCTGATGCATATAACGAATATCCCAACAGATGGGTCCCAGGAAACTTTATTAGTTGGTACTATGATGAGAGTGGGGTGGTGTATACACAGGGTGAATATTATTACTACAACGGCCTACTATCTTCGCGTTTTCGTATTCCCCGCCCTATTTTGAAATTGAATCTACCTTTAGTGCCGACAAGCACGCCAGCCCCATAACTTACACCCTTCAACCTTGAACCTGCAACCCTCCAACCCGTAACCAACCCCGCACACATCTTGACAGTCAGAACATCTGTGCTATACTCGCCCATACTTAACCCACCCGACCCCTGTCGAACCTGCATCCATTGTGGTTAAGAACAAAAAATGGAGAAAAACACATGGCCAGAAAACGCGCCGCAGCCGCTGAGTCTGCACCCTCATCAAATATGGATAACGCCAAACGGGCTGTTTTAGATAAAGCCGTCGGCGATATTCTCAAACGCTACGGCGACGGCTCCATCATGCGCCTCGGCGAAGCCCATGCCATGGTCACCGAGATCATCCCAACCGGCTCGCTCTCGCTCGACATTGCCCTCGGCGTCGGCGGCGTTCCGCGTGGGCGCGTGGTCGAAATCTACGGACCTGAGTCTTCGGGTAAGACCACCCTTTGTTTACACATTGTTTCTGAAGCTCAAAAGAGCGGCGGCACCGCTGCCTTCATTGATATGGAACACGCGCTCGACCCCGTCTATGCTGCCCGCCTCGGTGTGGATATTGACAACCTGCTCGTCTCCCAGCCTGATACCGGCGAACAAGCGCTCGAAATCACCGAAACCCTCGTCCGCTCCGGCGCTGTCGACGTGGTCATCGTTGACTCCGTAGCTGCTCTCGTTCCGCGAAACGAGATCGAAGGCGATATGGGCGATGCCAGCATGGGTATGCAGGCGCGTCTCATGTCTCAGGCGTTGCGCAAACTCAGCGGCGCCATCAACCAGACCAAAACCACAGTCATTTTCACCAACCAACTCCGCCAGAAGATCGGCGTCATGTTCGGCAACCCCGAAACCACCACCGGCGGTCAGGCGCTCAAGTTCTACGCCTCCCTGCGCCTCGACGTCCGCCGCATCCAGTCCATCAAGATGGGCGAGGAAGTCATCGGTAACCGCACCCGTGTCAAAGTCGTCAAGAACAAAGTTGCGCCTCCGTTCCGCACCGCCGAGTTCGACATCATGTTCAACGAAGGCATCTCCAAGAGCGGCGACGTTCTGGATTTGGCGACCAAGTTCGAGGTCATCACGAAGCGCGGCGCGTTCTTCTCCTACGGCGATATACGCATCGGTCAGGGACGCGAGAACGCCAAGGATTACCTGCGCTCCAACCCCGATCTGATGGGCGAGATCGAAAACGTCATCCGCCAGAAATCAATGTCCGGCGAAATCGCCCTGCCGCTCGACATGGGCGACGGCGGCAGCGAAGAAGCCCCAGCCGAGAACGAAGAAGAAGCGTAAAATACAGTGGACACGGAAACGTGTCCACTTTTTCTATGACCCTTGTTTCAAAGAGTTTTCCAGCCATCGAGCATACTCCCGCCTCTCACCCGCCCGACGGTAAACCGTCGGGCTATTCCTACAAACCCCGCTCAAGCGGGACAGTCCCGCCAATGGCGGGACTTCGTAAGAATAGCGCGGGGGATTTATCCCCGCGCATGCAATGGATGATAAAAAGCTGCTCTTTATCGGACTCAATACCCCGCATCTTTCCCCGCCAATTCCTGATTCTCCTCCCAATCCTTCTCTTCGCTGTATCCTGTTCCCCTCAACCCACGCCGACGCCTTTCCGCCCGCCGACAGCGATTCAACCGACGGCAATTCCCCCCACCCCGACCGTTACCTACACCGCCACCCTCACACCCACTCTGACTCCCTTACCCGGTCCCTGCACAAACGAGTTAACCTTCCTCGACGACCTGACCGTCGAAGACGGAACAACCTTCTCTCCCGGCGCGACGATTGACAAACAATGGCTCGTCCAAAACGACGGCACCTGCGACTGGGACTCGACCTACAAACTGAAATGGGTGGGCGGCTACACCCTTGGCGTTGCAGAAGAACAACCGCTCTTTACCGCCCGCGCTGGCGTGCAAGTTACATTACGCATCGTCTTCACCGCCCCCGTCGAACCGGGAACCTATCAAACCACCTGGCAAGCCCTCGACCCAGCCGGAAATTTGTTTGGAGATACCGTATACATGGAGATCGTTGTGCCATAGCCGGACTCTAACGTTTTGTCATGAGTTTATCGAAGGGCTACCGACGTTAGAGTCGAAAGTCTCCTGACTTTCGATTCCGGATTCGACTTGCTCTTTACATATTTTTGATTTACGATAGGCGCATCAGTGGGAAACGCCTCCAACACTCCACACCCAACCACCGACAACTGTCCACTGTCC
>DAOTXI010000484.1:0-4196 GCA_034435475.1 Anaerolineales bacterium | reverse complement strand
AAGCAGTTCCGACCAGAGGGCGCTGCGTTTCTTTTCTTTCGTTTCGGGAGCGGTTGTTTTACTCACCAGTGTAACTCCTTAATTCTTCGATGCCCCGGCCGGATGCACGCCCGCCATAAGCAAGCCGAGTTGTTCCTTGCTGGTTTTGTCCGCGTCGAGAATATCCATGATCCTGCCCTTGTACATCACCGCGATGCGATCAGAGAGGGCAAGGATTTCATCCAATTCGGAGGAGACCACCAATACCCCGGCGCCTTCGTCGCGCTTCTTGATGATCTGCTTGTGGATGTACTCGATGGAGCCGACATCCAAACCACGGGTCGGCTGCGAGGCGATCAGCAGCTCAATGGGACGGGAGAACTCGCGCGCCACGATCACCTTTTGCTGGTTGCCGCCGGAGAGCGTTCCCGCGTTGACGTAGATGTTGGGCGTGCGCACGTCGAACTGTTTCACCAACTCTTCGGCGTTGCTGAAAATGGGCTGAGGCTGTAGCGAAATGCCTTTGGCAAACGGCTGCTTGTAATAGGTGCAGAGCATTAGATTATCGTGAATCGGGAAGGAAAGGATCAAACCATGACGCTGGCGGTCTTCGGGAATATGCGCGACACCGCGTTCAAGGATGTCGCGCGGGGTGGTATGGTGGATCATTTCATCGAGCAGGCGAATCGTCCCCGATTCGATCGGGAGCAACCCTGTAAGTGCGTAAACAAGTTCTGTCTGTCCATTACCCTGCACCCCCGCCACGCCCAATACTTCGCCTTTGCGCACATTGAGAGAAACACCCTGAACCGTCAGGTGCTGGCGCTCGTCCCGCACGTAAAGGTCCTCTACTTCCAATACCGGTCCGGCGGGTTTGGCTGCCTTCTTTTGCACAACCAGGCTCACGTCGCGCCCGACCATCATCGTGGCGAGGATCTCCGAAGTGGCATCCTGAGGTTTGATCGAACCGACCACGCTTCCCAACCGCAGGACGGTGATGTCATCGGCAACCGCCAGAACTTCCTTCAATTTATGCGTGATGAAAATGATGGATTTGCCGGCTTTGATGAGCGTCTCGATGATTTTGAAAAGACCCTCCACTTCCTGCGGAGTCAGCACAGCCGTCGGCTCGTCGAGGATGAGGATATCCGCCGCACGGTAGAGAACCTTGATGATCTCAACACGCTGTTGAATGCCGACCGGCAGGTCTTTGATGTAAGCCTGCGGATCCACCTCAAGACCATACTGGTCGGAGATTTCCTTGATCCGTTTTGCGACCTTTTCCCGGTCCAGAAAAACTCCGTTCCTCACCGGCTCAATGCCGAGCATCACATTCTCGGTCACGGTCATCACCGGCACAAGCATGAAGTGCTGATGCACCATGCCGATGCCCTGCGAGATGGCATCGTTCGGTCCTTCGATCTCGACTTCCTTTCCCCGCACAAAAATCTTTCCCTCGTCGGGCTTATACAAGCCGTAGAGGATGTTCATCAACGTGCTTTTGCCCGCGCCATTCTCCCCCAGCAGGGCAAGGATCTTGCCCTCCCGCAACTCTATGCTGATCTTGTCATTGGCAAGCACGCCGGGGAAACGTTTGGTAATGCCCTGCAATTCGAGAACATTCGCCATACCAGGCCCTCCATCTTCATGAATTCGATAAATCCCAAAGGTCTTTTTTGCACCGCCCCACAAACGAGACCGGGTGCATAAGAATTGACCGCCGGAACGAAAACACCTTGGGGATCTATCGTTTACAGCGATAGAAAAAGCCGGGGGAGAAACCTCCCCCGGCTTTTTAATCAGCGGGCAGAACTACCGGACAGAGATGGAACCGTCGATGATGCCCTGCTTGACGGCGTCCAAACCAGATTTGAGTTCATCCGAAGCGCCCTTCACATCGGCAAGACCCACACCGTTGTTGGCAAGCGTACCAATGTACAAACCGCCGGCGAAGGTTTCGTCCTGGACGGTCTTGACCGCTTCGAACACAGCCACATTCATGTTCTTCAACACAGAGGTCAGGACCACATCGCTGTATTCGGAGGCAGAAACGGTCCAGTCGGTGTCCACACCGATGACCATGCAGGAGCCGGATTCAGCGCAGTATGCCGCCCCGCCCAAGCCCGCAGGACCTGCAACCGGCATGACGATGTCGGCACCTTCCTGAACGAGGGACTCGGTCACCGAGCGGCCGTCATCGAGAGACTCAAAGTTGCCGATGAAGGAACCATCCGCAGCTTCGCTGCTCCAGCCGAGCACTTCCACTTCCGTGCCCTTCTGCTCGTTGTAGTAGTTCACACCGGCTTCGAAACCGATCATGAAGTCCGCTACAGGCGGGATGTTGATACCGCCCCAGGTGGCGACTTTGCCGGTCTTGGTCGAGGCAGCGGCGGCGTAACCAGCCAGGAAGGAAGCCTGATCAGTAGCGAAAACCAAACCAAGCACATTCGGAATGGTCGGATCGTAGGCATAGTCCACGATGGCGAACTTGGCTTCAGGGTTGGCTTCAGCGGCGGCTTTGGTGGCGTCTCCGAGCAGGAAGCCGACAGTTACGATCAGATCGGTTTCTTCATCCAAGAACTGTTGGATGTTCTTTTCGTAATCAGCCTGCTGGGTCGATTCGAGGTATTTACCCTCGATGCCGAGTTCATCAATCGCCTTCTGGATACCGGCGTATGCGGTGGCATTGAACGACTTGTCATCGATACCGCCGAGGTCTGTCACCATACCGACCTTGAGGCCGCCGCCGCCCGCCCCGCCGCCGCAGGCGGTCAGGACCATCGAAGCGACAACCAATACTGCCATAACGAAATGCAACTTCTTCATGGTATTTCTTCTCCTCTTTAGAAGATTAATAGGAAAGGCTTTTGTTAACAAAGCCTTACGACAAATCAAGTATAAATCCAGTCCATGCTTTGTGCAAGCCTGAACAAAATCATGGACTCTCAAAGGGTATATTCACCTGAATTTGACCCGTCTGAAGCAGAGATAACAGGAGTTCCAACTCGGAAACAGCGGATGGCGGAAACTGGGGTGGGATATCCGCAAACTTAATCGAGCCGATCCTCGCCTCAACCTTTCCCTCCTCCCGCATCCGCCGCATCGTCTCCTGGACCTCGAACCGGGCATCCCCATAGAACGATGTGACCACGCCTGAGCCTGATCCCCCCAATGCCGCTGCCTGGTATCGCTCCGCCCCAATCGCGCGGATTCCGTACTCCGAAGCCGCACGCAATGCCCCCTGCCCGGTGACTCCGCCCGCAGCGAAAATCACATCCGCACCGCGATTTATCAACTCCACGCCGGTTTCATATCCCCAAGCCTCATCAATGAATAATTTCTCGCGGTCACCGTTCTCGCGGTACATCACAAGTACAGAAACGGTTTCATCCGCATACTTCACGCCCGCTCGGAAGCCTTCGCAATAGCGCCACATCGAGCCGATGCCGGAGGTTTCGCAGACTGCCGCAACGATCCTTGTTTCGGTCAATTGCGTGGCCGCGACCCCGGCGGCGAATCCCATTTGGTCTTCGGGGAAAATCAGAGAGGCAAGGTTTGTGCGGGATTCTTCAAAGGTTTGATTCAGCCCCACAAAGGTCAGGTCAGAATACAGGTCCGCATTTTGAAGCGTGACATCATCCAGCGCCACCCCTGAGGTGAAGATCACATCGAATCCCAGATCCGCAAAATAAGCGATATTCTTCCCGTAATCGCGCGCATCGATGGATTCGATGTATTCAACCCGGTCAGCCAACCCATTTGCTTTCGCCTCTTCCAACCCCGCCCAGGCATCCTGATTGATCCCATGATCTTTTACACCGAGCGTATCCGTTACCAAAGCGGCGCAGAAGATATCCTCTCGAAAACAATCTGGCGATGACTGACAGGCAGTTAATGCCAAACCAGTCATCGCCAGAAAAAGGTAATGCTTAACCCGTAACATGCAACTTCTAATTACCAATCTCCAATTACTGACTCGTCACCACTGCCTCCCCCCGCTTCACACCCATCATCAAGCCCAGCGCAACCAGCATGAAGAAGGGAGCGATCAACATGATGATGTTGTAATTACCGCCCGTGAGCTGCACCGCCCACCCATTGAGGTTCGGGCCGACGATGGCAGAAAGGGTGGAGAAGAGATAATACAACCCTGTGAACGTGCCGATGCGCGCCGTGCTGGTCAGGTCCACGATCATGGGCAGGGAGTTGATGTTGAT
>DAOTXI010000483.1:0-4786 GCA_034435475.1 Anaerolineales bacterium | reverse complement strand
CAAATGGGTTATAATTCAGTGACTGAATTTTGGAAAGAGAAATGGCTGTCGAATCCACAAACGAAGAAATCCGCGAACTGACCCTGCTCGAGCAGATCGAAAGCGACCCCGATGTCAACCAATCCACGCTGGCGACCCAGCTTGGCGTGGCGGTCGGCACGGTCAACTGGCATATCAAACGCCTGATCGCAAAAGGCGCGGTCAAGGTCTCGCGCGCCGAACGCAAGAAACTGCGTTACATCATCACGCCCGAAGGTCTCGCTTTGCGCGCGCGGCTGGCGGTCAATTACGTCGAGAATTCTTTTTCCGTCTATCGCCGCACCCGCCAGCGCGTCAAGGATCATCTCGCCAAAGTCCGCAAGTCCGGCTTCGACCGTGTGCGCATCACCGGCTCGGGCGATGTGGCGGATATCTGCAAACTGACCTGCATGGAACAGGGCGTTGCAATTGTGACGGATAAATCCGCGCCCGCGCTGGTGGTGGATGGATACAAGATTCGGCTGGAGGGCTTGGAATGACGGACAAGCACATCCTCATCACCGGAGGCGCGGGCTACATCGGTTCTCTCCTGACCTCGGAACTGCTCCGGCAAAATTACCGGGTCACACTCCTCGACTCTTTGCTCTTCGGCGGCGAAAGCATCCTGCCGTTCATGAGTCATCCCAACTTCCACTTTATCAAAAGCGACGTGACCGAACCCCGCGCCATCCGCGATGCGGTGAAGAAAGACTGGCAGATTCCGGATGCGGTGATTCACCTTGCGGGCATCGTCGGCTTCCCGGCGTGTCAGGCGGTGGGGAAACAAGTCGCATGGAAATACAACTTCGACGCGACGAAACTGGTCTTCGAGCAGTCCGCAGACCTGGGCGTGGGACGATTCGTGTTCGCATCCACCTACAGCAATTACGGTTTATCCGAAGACGGCAAACCCGTCACCGAGGAAACTCCGCTCAATCCGCAATCTTTATATGCCGAGACCAAGATCGCCGCTGAAGAGTATCTGCTCGCGCAAAAAGATTCGCCATGCGCGCCTCTGCTTTTCCGTTTTGCGACACTCTACGGCATCTCTCCTCGCACGCGCTTTGATTTGATCGTCAACCAGTTCGTTCTCGAAGCCTTCATCAAACGTCAGCTCATCATCTATCAGCGCGGATACTCGCGTTCATTCGTCCACATCCGCGACGTGGCGCGCGGCATCATTCTGGGGCTGGAGGCGGAGCAGGGCAAAATCCGCGGGCAGGTCTTCAACCTTGGCACAGAGAAGGGCAACTACTCCAAAAACGACATCGTCGGCTTTGTGTTGAAGCGGATGCCCGAAACCGTGGTCGAATATAAAGACCTGACCTTCGGCGGCGACATGCGCGACATCACCGTATCGTTTGAAAAAATTCGCCGCGTCCTCGGCTTTGAAACCACGCTAAATGTGGACGATGGCGTGCGCGAAGTGCTTTTTGCGCTGAAAAGCGGGCTCATCAAAGACCCGGCGGATGACCGGTATCGGAACGCGCAATTCATTGTTCAGTAAACCATTACAGATTACGCATCACTGATTACGTAATGCGAAATCTGTAAAACGTAAGGAGCAAACATGGCAGAAAATTTCTGGCAAAACAAAAGAGTGATCGTCACCGGCGGCGCGGGCTTTCTCGGCTCATTCGTCATCGAAAAACTTATCCAGCGCGGAGCCGCCGATATCATCGTCCCGCGCTTCGAACATTATGACCTGACCAACCGAGACGATATTCGCCGTCTATTGACTGACGCCGCCCTCCCTTCAAGCAAATTGCCCGCCCACTTAATTCCTTCAACCTTCAACCTTCAAACTCCAACCCGCAACCTGCAGCCTTCCACCTTCGACCTGCAACCCTCAAACATCGTCATTATTCACCTCGCCGCCAACGTCGGCGGCATCGGCGCGAACCGCGAACACCCCGCCGAGTTTTTCTATGACAACCTGATGATGGGTGTGGAACTCATGCATCAGGCGTACAAGAACGGCGTCGGCAAATTCGTCGCCATTGGCACAGTCTGCGCCTATCCCAAGTTCACGCCCGTCCCGTTCAAGGAAGATGATCTATGGATCGGCTACCCCGAAGAGACAAACGCGCCGTATGGTCTTGCCAAAAAGATGATGCTCGTGCAGGCGCAGGCGTACCGCGAGCAGTACGGCTTCAATGCCATTTTCCTTTTGCCTGTGAATCTCTACGGTCCACGCGATAACTTCAACCTTGCCACCTCGCATGTGATTCCTGCCCTCATCCGCAAAGCCGTCGAAGCCAAGGAACGCGGCGACAAGGAACTGCCCGCCTGGGGCGACGGCTCACCGACGCGCGAATTCCTGTATGTGGAAGACGCCGCCGATGGCATCGTCACTGCCGCGGAAAAATACAATGGCGATTTGCCCGTCAACCTCGGCTCTGGCTATGAAATCTCCATCAAAGACCTGACCGAAATGGTGGCGAAATTAACCGGCTTTCAGGGCAAGATCGTCTGGCAGACAGACAAGCCCAACGGTCAACCCCGCCGCGGGCTCGACGTATCCCGCGCAAAAGAACTTTTCGGCTGGAGCGCGCAAGTCCCGTTTGAAGAAGGAATGCGCCGTACGATCGAATGGTTCAACGCGAATCGAGACAAGATCAAATAAATTGCGGGTCACAAGTTGAAGGTTGAAAGTAAAACCAACCTTCAACCTTCAACTTTCAGCCTTCAACCTTCAACCCGATGACCGAACTCAAACACCAACCCCACACCGTTTACATCCAACCTTCCAAAGGTCTGGCGGCGCTTAACTTGCGCGATCTCTTCATTTACCGCGAGTTGATTTTCTTCATGGTCTGGCGCGACATCAAGGTGAAATACAAACAGACTTTGCTCGGCATGGCATGGGCGGTTATTCAACCCGTGATGACCATGCTGGTTTTTTCCTTCCTCTTTGGCAGGGTCGCAAAACTCCCCACCGAAGGCATTCCGTATCCTGTCTTCGCGTTCACCGCGCTTTTGCCGTGGGGCTTGTTCGTCACCGCGCTCAATCAGGGTAGCCGCTCACTGGTGGCGCACAACAACATGGTGACGAAGATCTACTTCCCGCGCCTCATTCTGCCGATGTCTTCGGTCTTTGCGGGACTGGTGGATTTTGCCATCGCCTTTGTCATTCTTGTCGGGTTGATGTTTTACTATCAAGTAACGCCCGCGTGGAATTTGCTCTGGACTCTGCCGCTCTTCCTCTTCCTTGCGATTCTGACCGCGCTCGGAGTTGCGCTCTGGCTGTCAGCGATCAACGTCCAATACCGGGATGTGAACCAAGCCCTCCCGTTTCTGACTCAGTTTTGGCTGTTTGCCACACCCGTAGCCTATTCCGCCTCTGTCATTTCTGAAAAATGGCAGGTCGTGTATTCGCTCAACCCGATGGCGGGCGTGGTCAACGGCTTCCGCTGGGCATTGCTCGGCACAGGCAACGGACCGGATGCGGCGCTATGGGTTTCGGTTGTGATTTCAGTCTTGATCTTCATCTCAGGCCTGTTCTATTTTAAGAGCATGGAAAAGACCTTCGCGGATACGATATAAGTTACAGGTTGAAGGTTGAAGGTTACAGGTTAATCACCTTCAACTTTGCACCTTCAACTTTGAACCTTCAACCTTCAACGGTACTTATGACAACAGCAATCAGCGTACACAACCTCAGCAAGCAATACAAGATCGGCGCGGCGGAGACGAAATTCCGCTATAACATGCTCCGCGATGTGATCGTGGATACGGTCTCGGCGCCGATTCGACTCGCGAAGGCGATGATCGGCAGGTCGGACCGGCGCATGAACCAGAATTACGTCTGGGCGTTGAAGGATGTATCCTTTGACCTCGAAGAAGGCAAGGTGCTCGGCATTGTCGGGCGCAATGGCGCGGGGAAGTCCACCCTGTTGAAGATTCTCTCGCGCGTCACCGAACCGACGACCGGAACCGTCACCGTGCGCGGACGGGTCGGCTCCCTGCTGGAAGTAGGAACCGGCTTCCACCCCGAACTGACCGGGCGCGAGAACATTTACATGAACGGCGCGATTTTAGGAATGAAACGCGCGGAGATCGACTCTAAATTCGATGAGATCGTGGATTTCTCGGAGGTCAATCAGTTCATTGATACGCCCGTCAAGCGTTATTCATCGGGCATGTATCTGCGCCTCGCGTTTGCGGTGGCGGCTCACCTCGAACCTGAGATTCTCGTCGTGGACGAAGTTCTTGCTGTCGGCGACGCCGAATTTCAGAAGAAATGCTTGGGCAAGATGGGCGACGTTGCCCAACAGGGACGCACGGTCTTGTTCGTCAGCCACAACATGTCCGCAATTTTGCGATTGACTCAAGAGGCGATTGTCTTGAACAAAGGTCAACTCATCATGCGCGGACCGACTCAAGAGGCGGTTGATTATTATTTGTCATCGGGGCAATCGCAGGCAGGCGAGCGCACTTGGGGTGCGGAAGATGTTCCAGCGGCGGCAATGCCTTTTACGCCGATCAGCCTCAAAGTTAAAGAAAGAAGCGGCAAGGTCGTGGATACCATCCGCTCGACAGAATCGGTCACGGTGGAGTTTGAGTACAAATTATCCGCGCCTGTTACTGGTTTGCGCGTTGGGTTGTATATCAGCACGGTGCGCGGCGAGTATGTCTTTACGTCGTTCGATACCGACACGCCGGAGTTGTACGAAAAGTTCGACGCGCGGGATGCCGGTCATTACATCAGCCGCGCGGAAATCCCTGCCGATATTTTCAATGAAGGTCGTTACACCGTGGGCGTGAA
>DAOTXI010000482.1:0-2810 GCA_034435475.1 Anaerolineales bacterium | reverse complement strand
GGATACGCTTGTGGTCGGTATGCCTGCGCGCGCCATCCGCAAATTGGAGCGCAAGACCAAAAAGAAATAACCTTCCTGAAAAGAGGAATCCAGAAGTTCTACTTCTGGAAACCCGCGAGTAGAATTTGCGGAGTCCGGTTTTTATGAGCAGACGAGTGAAACCCATGACCATTACAAAAGCTGAAAAGCAATCCCTGATCGACCTGGCAAACGAAGCGCGCAGGCGGGCATATGTTCCATATTCGAACTATCCTGTTGGCGCGGCGCTGCGGACGAAGTCCGGGCGGATCTATACCGGCGTGAACATCGAGAACGCGGCATACCCGCAGACGATGTGCGCCGAGCGTGTCGCCATTTTCAAGGCGGTCTCCGAAGGGGAAAAGGAATTCGAGATTATCGCGGTTGCGACCAATAACGGCGGCTCGCCCTGCGGCGGATGCAGGCAGGTGATGGCGGAATTTGGTTTGGATACCATCGTCTTGTTTGCAAATGGTGAAGGGAATTTGACTCACGAAACCACCGTGAAAAACCTGCTTCCCGAAGCCTTCATCCCGGAACATTTAGTTGTGGATAAATAGAGATTGGTAATTGGAGATTCCTCCAGTCTCCAATTACCAATCTCCCCCCTCATGACCGACTTCCACTCCTTCCGCGCTTCTGCTGTTGTGCTCCGCCATGCCGATTGGGGGGAAGCCGACCGCCTGCTCACGCTCTATACCCGCGAGCAGGGATTTGTGCGTGCGCTGGCGAAGGGAGCCAGAAAAGTCACTTCGCGCAAAGCCGGGCATTTGGAGCCTTTTACACATGTCACCATCCAACTCGCCAAGGGGCGCGACTTGCTAATCGTCACCCAGGTGGAAACGATCAATGCCTTTTTGCCCCTGCGCGACAACCTCATAAAGACCGGTTACGCATCGTATATCGTCGAATTGCTCTTGCGCTTTTCCTATGAAGAGGAGGGGGCGAATCCTTCGGTCTTCAAACTGCTGGTGGAAACCCTCGGCAGAATCGAAGCCGAAGCGGATGCCTGGCTTCCCGTCCGTTACTATGAAATGCGATTGCTCGATGCAGTGGGATTTCGTCCGCACCTGTTTGAGTGCGCGAACTGCGGGCGAGAGATTTTGCCCGAAGACCAATTCTTTTCGTTTATCGCTGGGGGAGTGATCTGTCCGCGCTGCGGCGGAGGTCTGCCGAACCTGGCGGGAATTTCTCTGGAAACGCTCAAGTATTTGCGCCACTTCCAACGCTCCAGCTATAAGGAGGCTTCACGGGCAAACCCCGGTTCCGAGGTCCGCAAAGAGGCGGAGACGCTGATGCAGGGATACTTTACCTACCTGCTCGAACGCGAATTGAATTCCCCGGGGTTTATCAAACGAGTCAAATCCTGACCTTTGGTCAGGTCTTCTTCCGCTGCTTTTTAGCCCTGCTGATCTTTTCGATCATCGAATCAGTGATCTGCTGGGTGTCTATGGGGGTCGAAGCCGAGGCTGAATCGGACGCGTACCCGAACTTGCGCATGGCGATGCGCCTCACCCAACTTACAACCGCCAGCGCCGAAGATTCACCTTCATAAGGGATGGGCGCTGTGGTGTTTTTCTCCAACGCTGTGCGGAGCTCCTGCGCGGTTGTGCCGGGGAAACTTGTGCGACCCGCGCCGATCGCCCAATAGATGTGCGCGTCGCTCGAGGCAAGTTTGGCGAACGGAAGAAATACCGATAACTTTCGCGCCACCCTGTCGAAACTTTGCGTGCCGAAATTATGCGTTTCGATTCCCTTGAGCGGGCCCTTCGCGCGCGGGTTTGCCAGCGCGCCCAACACCGCCTCCATCGAAAGACTGCCGGGCAGGTTAGTGAACGGATGCGGCACACTGGCAATGCCGCCCTGTTTACCGATGTGAATGAGCGTGTCTATGATGGATAACCCCGCAGGCGGCAGGGTTTGGATGAAAAGCGCGAGCAGGTGACCTTCTTTTGTGGTGACTTCCGCGCCGGGGATGGCTTCCAGCCCATACTTGGGGGCGAGTTGCACGGCTTCCAGTGAGCCGCGAATTTCGTCGTGGTCGGTTACGGCAATCACATCCAAGCCGACATCGGCGGCCTGCTTGAGAATGGCGCGTACGGTAGTGGTTGCGTCGTGGGAGTATAGGGAATGAATGTGCAGGTCTGCGGTGCCCATGTGCGATGTTCTTTCGGGTTCAATGCCTGAGGTCTTTTTTACTCCAATTCAAAACAAATGTCCATGCTATAAGTAACACAAAAGGCTTGAGGATTCTCCAAAGAAGGAATTGAAACCAACGCCACTTGAAGGCATAGATGATTTGGGCGATCAGCCATCTTGCAAAAAGGGTTTGACCCAGCCCGCTTCGTCCCAGCCGACGCCTGTATTCACGGAATGAAAATTCGTTACGCTGAAAGGACTCTGCAATCTCGCGCGCAGCAATGATTCCGTAGCCCAACGCCATGCTGATGCCCTCGCCAAAGATCGGGTCCGCGCCGATGGCATCACCCACCAGCAACACGCGCGGGACGGCAACTTTATTCTGCGGCGTATACCAGCGGATGGGATGCCCCTTGATCTCGAAGTCATCCAACTCGAACCCGAGGCGGCTCATCTCTTCTTTGAGCGGTTGTTTCAACGCCGGGCGTTTTTCGCCTGCGAGGATGTTCGTATCGTACACGCCCCAACAGCGCATCGGTGTTCCGTTCACCTGGGTGGGGAAATCCCAGACATACCCGGCAATGTTATCGGGTACGGGAAAGAAATCAAAAAAGGCTACCCCCTCCCTGCCTCCCCCAAATTAGACGGTAATT
>DAOTXI010000481.1:0-4459 GCA_034435475.1 Anaerolineales bacterium | reverse complement strand
AACTCGAAGAGACCATCAACAAAGCCGATGTGGATATGGTCATCATTGGCACACCAATTGACTTAAGCCGCGTGGTGAAGATCAACAAGCCGAGCCAGAGAGTCCGCTATGAATTGCAGGAGATTGGTGTGCCTACGCTGAAGGATGTGTTGATGAAGAAGTTTGGGGTGAAGAAGTAAAGATATTGGAGATTGGATAATTGGAGAATAGTCGGTTTGTCGTTCAGATGGCCGGCTATTTTATTCCACCGCTAACACTCGCATCAATACCTTTCGCCGATGTGGACGGGCGCGGCGTTCAAAGACAAACACACCCTGCCAGGTTCCGAGCGAGAGATTGCCGTTATCCACAGGGGCTGTCTGGTATCTGTCAGCATCTCGCGGATGTGCGGGGTGGTGTCGTCGGGTACTAGCTCTCGCTAATGACGAGGGAGATGCTGGTAAGCCACCAAGAAAGAATTGAACGAGAAAGAAAGGGCGAACAGCGCAAAATATCTAAATCGCATGTCTGAGTTGAACATGCGATTGCAGGCATCAAACGTTCTCGATCTGTGAAAGATGTGCGAGGCAATACGAAAGACCGCCAAAACTCTGAGCCAAAATCTTATTTTTTCACAGGCGTCAAATCCGCCTTTTCGAGCATCCTGCAAAAAGAACACAATTCCGGCGCGGATGTGAGTTGTCCACAGCGCGAACATGGATGCAAATGCGCCGGGGTGGCTTCCTCTTTGCGAACAAACAACTCCCCGCTTTGCCTCGCCTCCAAAAACCGAAGATAAAAAGTTAGTTTGACACCGGGGCGGGCATTCTCCAATTGATTCAACGCCTCTTTATAGAATATCTGGGTTGACCCCTCAGCGAATGGACATTCTTCATAGATATATTCGATCTGTCGCGCAATGGCGTAGGCGGTCATCTCGCGCTCGTAGAACCGGCACAATGGCTTGACCTTGCGTGCCAGCCCCTCCATTTCCGGCAGGACGGGTCCCTGACGCAGGAGATAATCCGCATCCCAATTCAAAGTATTACCGAACAGGACAGCCGCTTCGTCGTCAAGGTTATGCCCGGTCGCCAGAACATCGTAACCGAGGTCGCGCGCGATACGGTTCATCTCGTGACGCTTGGTCAACCCGCAGACGGAACACGGCTTGCCGTATCCGCGATGGGTAACCTGCGAAAGGACAGGGATGGAATGACCATATTCCTTCTCGATATCAACCACATGCAAATTCAGATTGTTCTTTTGGGCAAATTCCGCCGTGAGCCGGTGGGACTCTTCGGAGTAGCCAATCCCCCCATCGATACCCAGTCCAAGATACAAACCGTCCACGTTGTAGCCGAGGCGGACAAGAATATCCCACAGCGAAAGCGAATCTTTGCCGCCTGACACGGCAACGAGAATCTTCTCATCCCGCGTGAACATGCTGTATTTCTTGATGAAGCGTTCGGTCTGTTCGGGAATCCACTCGATGAAATGATCGAGGCACAACGCCATACGGTGCTGGCGCATGTTAACCGAGGCTTTCTCGCCACATTTCTTACACTTCATTCGCGGACTCCGAACCGTTGTATGATGCGTAATCCGTAATTCGTAAGTATCGCATCACGCCATTCCTCCTGAAATCACCGCGATCAATTTGACAGTTTCCCCATCCTTTAATAATTCATCCTCTGTGATCAATTCCCCATCCCGCGTCGCAATCACTGACTCAGGGATAATGTCGCACTTCTTGAGCGCGTCCAGCAAAGCCATCCCGGCTTTTACTTCATATTCCTTGTTTCGCAATATTAATTTAACAGGCATTTCACTCCATGATATTACATTCTAATACTTGCAGAAAACACCTTACGCAAAACATCACCTCTTGGATGGTATGAAACAAAAAAACCTTGCCGCGGATTTCGCAGATTCACGCGGATTTTTTCTTGGTTTTTACCACACGGCGATACATCAACGAACCGCCGCCGAAATTCAAAAGCAAGGCAACCTCTAAACCCGTGGCAGCGAGGTAATGGATGGCTTGCGCATCGTGAGCCGAATTCAATCGAGACACTGCCTTGATTTCCAGTATTATTTTTCCATCTACAACAAGATCGGCTTTATAAACACCAACCAATTCATCCTTGTACTTCACAGGTAATTCAACCTGATGCCGGAACGGGATTCCGCGCAAAGTCAATTCCCGCTCCAACGCGGCTTGATACACAGATTCAAGAAAACCCGGACCCAAGACCCGATGAACCTCCATCGCCGCACCAATAATCGCAAACGATAAATGTTTATACAACAGTTCAGTCATTAATTTCTCCTACCCAAAGTCTTACGAGATAAAGAACCCAATCAGCGAAAATTCGCGTAATTCGCGGCAGGGTTTTATTTACCCTATCACCCGAATCTCCCTCGGCATATCGGACAAACTCTCCGCTCCCATTTCTGTAATTACCATATTATCTTCAATACGCACACCGTTACGCCCGGTGAGATAGATCCCCGGTTCGACGGTGAACGCCATGCCCGGCTCTAAAATTTGCATGTTGTCGCCGCGCATGTAGGGAGCTTCGTGCCCTTCCATGCCGATGCCGTGACCGGTGCGATGAGTGAAGTATTTTCCATAGCCTGCTTTTTCGATCACATCGCGTGCGGCTTTGTCCACAACGGCGCAGGGGATGCCGGGTTTGGCGGCGGCGCGACCGGCGGCGTTTGCCTCCCGCACAATACGGTGAATCTTTTGATACTCTTCGTCCACTTCGCCTACTGCAAACGTTCGCGTCAGGTCTGAAATATAACCATCATACGCCGCGCCCCAATCCACAACGAGCAGATCGCCCGCCTGCAATCTTCGGTCTGTCGGCGAGGCGTGCGGATTCGCAGAGTTGGGTCCGGCAGAGACGATAGGCGCGAACGGGATTTCGGATTCCGAGCCGTGTTTCAACAATTGCATCACCAATTCCGACGCGACTTCGCGTTCGGTCATTCCAATTTTTATCTGAGGAAGAACCGCCTCCAACGCATCCTGGGCAATTTTCACCGCCCGGCGCATGGACTCCACTTCGGCTTTGTCTTTGCGCAAACGCAATTCGGCTAAGACATCGCTTGCATCGGGGAAGTCCGCTTCGGGCGCGCCAGCCTTGACGTGACGGAATTCCAACAACCGCAATTGGCGCGGCTCGACCCCGATACGCTTCCCGTCCAAGCCGAGAGTTTGCGCGGCTTTTCTGAAAGCGTCATCCCATTCAGAAGGGTTTTCTCCGTAAGGGATGCCAATCACTTTGTAGGGGAATAAATCCACTTTGGGGAGTTCGAGTTCCGGCAGAACCAATACCGGGTCTTTCCCCGGCGCGACAAATAAAACCACCGGGCGTTCCATCAGGTGAAAATTGATTCCGGTGAGATACTTCAGCGTGGGACCCGGATTCAGAATAACAGCATCCAGTTTCGAGTTTAAGAGAGAGGCGGTCAGGCAGTCAAGTCGGGGTTGAGTCACGGATAACTCCTCATCCTATTTATGTTTGATCTTCGAGAAGAGCATCGTGATCCAATCCACGATGAAGGGCGCGACAGCTTCAGTCGTCGTCGCAATGCGGAACCACCACGGGATGACCAGACTGCGGCGCGGACGTTTCGCCACGTCAATCACACGCCTTGCCACATACTCCGACGACATATGCACATTCAATTTCTGGCGAAAGGACTGATAGGCGACATTCGAGCCGATGTGCCTGCCAAACTCGGTGGACGCCGGACCTGGATAAATGCCGCTGACTTTGATCCCATAGGGAGCGACTTCGCGCCGAATCGCATCGGTGAACGCGCGCGCGCCGTGTTTGCTTGCGGCATAACTGGCAATCAACGGAGGCGCGATCAGCCCAGCCACTGAGACCATGTTGATGATATGACCTTCGCGCCGCGCGATCATGTGCGGTAGGACCATGCGGGTGACGCGCATCGTGCCGATCAGGTTGACCTTGACCAGCAAATCAATATCGCGGTCCGGGGTGTGTTCCTCGTACCAACCGACCCTGCCGATGCCGGCGTTATTGAATAGGATATCAATGCGGTCATACAGGTCAATGGCGGTTTTGACCATGATGTCAACATCGTCCGAGTTGACGATATCAACCGGGATCGCAATCGCCTCACCACCGTAATCCTGAATCTTTGCCGCAAGGTTTCGCAGGCGATCAATACGCCTGGCGGCAAGCACCACCTTGCAGCCTTCCTGCGCGAACAACCAGGCGGCATCCTCGCCGAAGCCGGAGGATGCGCCAGTGATGAGCACGACTTTATCTTTGAGATGAATGGGCGCGAAGTTCATGATGGGGCAATTGTAAAACGAAAAATGCAAAACGCAATATGGCAGCCACGTTTTGCATTTTCATGCAGATTGACTTTACGCAAGGAATTATGGCACGCAGGGGTCGGGTCGTAAAGCGGGAGCCAGCGCGCCGTTGATCGCTCC
>DAOTXI010000480.1:0-3060 GCA_034435475.1 Anaerolineales bacterium | reverse complement strand
TTCTTTACATTGTCCTGACCTATCTCGCCCTGCGCATGACGTTCTTTCCCGTCATCAGCGAAAAAGAAGGCTGGACCGCCCGCCCCGTCCCGCTTTGGGGTTCTTTGCTCGGCGGCGTAGTCATCGGATTGCTCTCCGGCATGATCGGCATCGGCGGCGGAATCTTTCTCTCGCCGCTCATCATCCTCATGGGCTGGGGAAATTCCAAACAAGCCGCCGTCTCAGCGGGAGGATTTATTGCCATCAATTCGCTAAGCGGATTAGCGGCGCGAATCGCCAGTAGGACTTTTGAAATTAACGGGTTTGGATTTCCCTTGTTGGCAGTCGGGTTGCTCGGCGCATTGATCGGCAGCCGCCTCGGGTCGGTGAATTTCTCCGGGGCGGGAGTCCGCCGCGCATTGGGCGCTGTCCTTTTCATTGCGGTGTGCGTCTATTGGGTCAACCTTCTGTGATGAATGTTTCGGAGCAGGGAAAGGCATGGACGCAGAATCAAGGCTCAGGTCGCAAAGAAGCGGGGAATATATCCAAAGCAACGATTTCAGTGATTTTCAACACTGGACAACTCGTGTCCGATTTGCTACATTCCAAGAAGTAAAGGATTGCCATGAAGAAATTACTTCTTGTCATGTTGTTCGTCATTGTCGCGTGCGCCCCTATTCCCAACACGGAAGTAGCAGGCAATGTAGACTTGAACGACCTCCAACCCCTGCCAACGCCTGCGGGTCATGATGCCGTTCCCCTGCGCGTGGCAGTGGCAGCGGTCATCTCGCCTGAAGGCACGGTTGAATCTTATTCGCCCCTGCTTTCATATCTTGAAGAAAAACTTGATCGTCCTGTTGAGTTGGTGCAGCGCAAGACCTACCTCGAAGTCAACGACCTGATTGAGCATGGCGAAGTGGATGTGGCGTTTGTATGCACCAGCGCCTACATTCAGGGACACGATACCTTTGGCATGGAACTGCTCGCTGCCCCCCAGGTGGAAGGCGAAACCGTTTATAACTCGTATTTGATCGTGCCCGCTTCCAGCAGCGCTCAAAGCATGAACGATTTACAAGGCAGGGTTTTTGCATTCACCGACCCCATCTCATTGAGCGGACGGGTTTACCCCTCCTACCTTGTTCATCAACTCGGCTTTACGCCGGAGGAATTTTTTTCGCGCACCTTCTTTACCTACAGCCACGATGAAGCCATTCGCGCAGTGGCAAGCGGCGTGGCAGATGGAGCCGCCGTGGATTCTCTTGTATACGAGTTCGCTGTGGCGCGCGATCCATCGCTCGCAGAGAAAACCAAAGTCATCCACCGTTCGCCCGATTTCGGAATCCCGCCCGTCGTAGTGAGCCCATTTACACGCCCACAGGTCAAGGCAGATTTGCAAGCGTTATTGCTTGCCATGTCCAATGACCCAGACGCGAAAGAAGCGTTATCTTCCATCGGCGTGGAAAGTTTCGTGATGATCAACGACAGCGTTTATGACGGCGTGCGGGAATTGCTTGGCGTCGTTCCCATCCCGGAATCGCCATGAACCTGCGCGTCTTTTCTCAACGCCTTTGGGATGTTGCAGGCGGGGTCAGCGTCCGCATGAAAATCCTCGGCATGGTGTTGGGGCTGGTCATCCTGTTGGGATTGGGCGTCACGGTTCAGGCGCGGTATGCGCTCACCGCCACCATGAACGCACAACTCGAAGAACAAAGCGTCTCCGCCGCCCGCGATCTTGCCGCCCGCTCCACCGACCCGATCCTGCTCAATGACCTGCTTGCCCTGCACGACCTGCTGGAAGAAACTATCGCCAACAATCCCAACATCCGTTATGCCTTTATTCTGGATAATCACGGGCAGGTCATCGCCCACACGTTTGAGGGCGGCTTTCCGCTCGACCTGATTCCGCTCAACACCGCGCAATCCAGCGACCATCATCAGACCGCATTGATTCAAACAGAGGAAGAATTGGTGTGGGATACCGCCGTCCCAATTTTGGATGGTAAAGTCGGCACGGCTCGCATCGGACTTTCAGATGCTTCCGTCCGAGCGGCAGTTTCCACGCTGACGGCGCAACTCATCCTGACCATCATGCTGGTTTCCGTCACAGGCGTGCTGGTAGCGGTCTTTCTGACATGGATTCTCACCCGTCCGATCATTTCGCTGGCACATGCCACCCAAGCCGTGGCAAAAGGAGACTTCTCGCCGCGTGTGCCGCGCTGGGCAAACGATGAGATCGGCGACCTCGCCGAAGCCTTCAACTCCATGACCGAAGAACTGGCTCGCACCGACGAACTCCGAAAGGAGCGCGAGGTCTTGCGCCGACAGTTATTGGAAAAAGTGATTTTAACGCAGGAGGACGAGCGCCGCCGCATCGCGCGCGAACTGCACGACTCCACCTCTCAAAATCTAACCTCCCTCATTGTTGGTCTGCGAGTCATGGAGACCAACTGCGCTCAATGCGCCGCGCAATCCAAAGCCACCGACCTGCGTAACGTGGCGTCCAAAACGCTGGATGAAGTCCACGACCTCTCCATGCGTCTTCGTCCGCGCGCGCTGGATGACTTAGGATTAGCCGCTGCGCTCGAACGATTGGTTTCCGAATGGCAGGCGCGTTATAAAATCCCCGTGGATGTCGCCATTCAATTAGGCGAACGCCTGCCCGGCGACGTGGAGACTGCCATTTACCGCATCGTGCAGGAGGCGCTCACCAACATCGCCAGGCACGCTGAGGCGCGTTCAGCCAGCATCCTTGTTGAGCGGCATGGCGACCATGTCCGCGCCATTGTGGAGGATGACGGGGTGGGGTTTGATACAGAGTCAAATCATGGCGAACGCCATCTGGGTTTGTTGGGTATGCGCGAACGCGCCGAATTATTGAACGGCATCCTGACGGTTGAATCATCCCCGCAGCGCGGCACAAGTATTTTTATTGAAATCCCTCTGGTTGCGGAAAAGGAAACGGCAGCCGCATGAACTCCATCACGCGAGTTTTATTAGCCGACGATCATGCCGTCCTTCGTGCGGGACTGCGGCTCTTGCTGACTGACACGAAAGAATACGAAATTGCAGGCGAAGCCTCCA
>DAOTXI010000479.1:0-3246 GCA_034435475.1 Anaerolineales bacterium | reverse complement strand
GAAGGTGACCGAATTATCGGTGGAGGCGCTGGCTGCGTTGTTGTTGCCGGAAAGGTCCAGGACGCGGTTGGCGGCAATGGAGGGGATGATTGTCCCATAACCTGAAGAAGTTACTGACAGGGTAAAGGTGATATTATCGCCAGAGTTGGCGATACTCCATACCACTCCAGTGGCTGTGCCGGATTGGGTGATGTCGGCGGTGGCAAAAGTGGCTGTGTTGATTGGCTCGGAAAATTTAACCGTGAAGTTGATCGGCAGCGCGCTGGTAGGGTCAACCTGCCCGGCGGCTTGATTGACGGTGACAGTGGGAGCGGTGGTGTCAGTGAAGGTAACGCAGTTATTGAGTTCGGGAAGTCCACATGATCCGGGCGCATAAGCGTTATTGTCATTCCCCGCCAAATCTCGCACGTAATTGGCGTCAATCGCGGGAATCAAAATTCCCTCACCCGAAGCAGTGGCAGACAAAACAAAATTACGGTTATCGCCAGAGTTGGTGATGTTCCAGGTAATGCCGGTTGCAGTTCCCGTTTGCCGGATGTCGGCAATTGTAAACGTGCTGGTATCAATGGCTTCGCTGAAAGAAATATCAAAACTTATCGGTAACAGGCTCGTTGGATCCGGTTGAGCGGCAGTTTGCCGAATGAAGGTGATGTCAGGGTTCGTGTTATCTACAGTATAGTTTTGCTCGGTTCCAGGTTGCGCATCGGGAAGCGACACTCCCCCAACATTTGTAATGCCGTGCCCTGCAGTCAAATCCAACTCGACTATGCCATTGAGGTTTGCAAGATCGCCTCCCGTAATGGTCAGGTCGTACATTCTCCCGTTTTCCACCCTTGTCAGGGTTGTTGTTGGCGCGCCCCCGACGCCTATAACATTAAAATCCGTTTCATCCGCATTCAACATCGCATCGCTAAACGTAATGCGAAAGGTAAGCGAGTCGGCGTTTGTATATTGCGATATTGGGTTTTGGCGTGTAAAGGAAACCAATGCAGGCGAAACAGTCCCATTATCAATGCGAATATCTTCGTTGTCGCTCAATGAACCGGAGCCAGGGTCATTTGGCTTGGGCAAAATAAGAACAGCATTCCCCGCCGCGCCGACTATCGAACCTCCATTCAGGGATAACGCATTGACGGAAGCATAATCCAGGTCGCCTGTGTTATCACCTGCGGCAACGGTATAGTTAAAGGTCAGCACATTTGTGCCACTACCGGAAACATAAGTCGCATTTCGGTCTGTCGCGCCGACTTCCATAAGCAAAGTTGGGGAGCCAGTAACAGTTACAATGTTGCTAAATTCAAGTTGGATGTCAATAACAGCAGAACTGGAATCCGGATAAATCACTGTCCCCGCATGAGACACTGAATAAACGTTAGTCACCGCCAAACACGGAATTGCCGCGCTGGCAAAATTCTGCGGGTTGCTGTTGGAGGAATTGAAAATAAAGTCCGTCGCGTTATTGTCCGTGTCTTTGCAACTGCCTGCGCTGCCGCCATCTTTGCGTTCATAACTTTGGTTGGCGGTGGCGCTCATCGCGGAAAGGGCGGTTCCCTCCTTATAAAGCGTAGTAGCGCATAAGCCTGCCTGGTCAATAATTACATCAGAAGCATCTGTCAGGGCAATGCCGCCGTCATCTGCAATGGCATAGGTGCTGCTTGCAGGAAAAACCGCATCAGCAAGAGTGGAGCCAGAATAGGCGCCTGATCTGGCAAATAGATAATATTGCCCCGGCGCAAGAGTAATATTGATATTCGTAACAAGGTCGGTTGATGTCGAGCCGCATCCGCTCGATTTTTTTAATTCCCAGTTATTTGTTGTGATGGGATTCCCACTTGCATTGTAAATCTCGATAAACTCATCGTCCGCCCCATTTGGACCGCGCGTTCGAAACTCGCTGATAAATACATTCAACTCATCCACAGCCCCCACCGGCTTCGCCTCCACCGCCTCCGCCCGCGGACTGAATATCCCCGCGCACAAGGCGAGCAGCAGGATAAAAGCGAGCAGGAAGCGTGAAAAACGGCTGCGGTTACGCATGGGAAGGTTTCGGCGTGGCTCCGGCGCAGGGCGAAAAATCCGCTTTGGGCGGAGAAAGAAGCGCATTTCGACACTCTCAATACGCAACGAATCCACGCGTCAAAATTATACCCTTTGCGGGCATACAAAATCCACCCTTGCAATAAAAGCAAGAGGAGGGTGTCTTCATTACCCACAGGGCGCGAGATGACACTCTCCTGTAATTACGAAACAGCGGCTTGCGGACGCAATTCGATCACCAGTTTGATGGCGGTACGAACCTTTTCTTCGATCTCCACATCCACGAACTCAGGGAGGCACATCACCTCGATCCCGTCGTTCTTGAGATAACTGGAAGCAAGCACCAGCGCCTTCACCGCCTGATTGACGGCTCCCGCTCCAATGGCTTGCACTTCTGCCCGTTTATGTTCGCGAATCACCCCCGCAATCGCCCCGGCGACGGCAGAGGTACGGGAGTTGGCTGAAACTTTGATCATATCCATGGCAACCTCCCAGGTTGGCAAAGTGGGGACTGAACTCATTTGTGGATTGTACAGTAATCCCATAATAGATTCAATTGGTATATAAGTATGATAATGGATTCGTAATAATAGTAGGGGCTGTGGATAGTGTGGATAAAGCGACTCAAGCCCCATATATGGATGAATACCCCGCGCCTCACCCCAGACTTGCGGCCGGACTGCCTGCCCAAGCCGAATCTCCGCTGTGGATTTTTTTCTGATAACTTGCCCACACCTGCAACGACAAAAACACAAGTTATCAGCATTTTTCCATATCTTGGAATTTTGAATAACCACCCCCCATATATGGTGGTCACGACTTTGAAGATTGTCAGACTACTTTCCTGTCTGAAGGGGGCTTTGTCCACAGGGGAGGGGACTTTTCCACAGATAACTGGCACTTATCCACAGATTTTGGGATGGAGATTTCTTTTTTTGTCTAAACAAATAGCCCAAGATATGGGGGGTGGAGACGATTTTTCGGATAGGAAAAGAAGAAATTGCGAAAAATATCACAATTCTCGTTCTTTCTCTGAATATTCGCGCTAAACCGCCTTCTCCCTTTGGAATTGGGTCTCATACAACTGGGCATACAACCCGCCTTGCAAAAGCAACTCTTCATGTGTGCCGCGCTCCACGATCTGACCGAGATCCATCACGAGAATCTGGTCGGCTGCAAGAATAGTGGACAAACGATGGGCGATGACGA
>DAOTXI010000478.1:0-2615 GCA_034435475.1 Anaerolineales bacterium | reverse complement strand
TGGACAATTTCGCCCATGCCAATGGATGCCAGGTCGCCGTCGCCTTGGTAGGTGAAAACCACGCGGTCGGGCAGCACACGCTTCACGCCGGTTGCCATCGCGGGCGCGCGTCCGTGCGGCGCTTCGACAAAATCTGTATCGAAATAATTGTAAGCAAAGACGGAACATCCCACCGGCGCAACGCCGATGGTCTTATGGATTAATCCCATTTCTTCGAGCACTTCCGCCACCAGCCGGTGCGCAACCCCATGCGTGCAGCCCGGGCAGTAGTGGGTGGGCATTTCGGTAAAGGCTTCGGGTCGTTCGTAAACTAAATTTTCAGTTTTCATTACGCAGTCATCCTTGTCAGCCAGGATTCTCTTGGGTCGGTGGTGACAGCCAAAGGTCCAGAAGCGATGCGGTGAATTTCATCCAGGATTTCATCATGGAAGGGGACAACACCGCCGGGGCGTCCATAAAACTCCACTGGGACTCTTCCGCGCACGGTAAGCAGGACATCGTCGAGCATTTGCCCCATGTTCATTTCGGCGACGAGGAACGCCTCTGTCTGCGGGATGAGTTGTTCCAGCGCTTCGTACGGGAACGGGCTGACGGTGATCGGTCTTAAAAGCCCGACCTTGATGCCCAACGCGCGCGCCTCGCGCACCGCCGATAAGGCAACACGTCCGGCTGTGCCGAAGCCGACAACGACATATTTCGCGTCTTCAATGAAGTATTCCTTAAAGCGCACTTCGTTGGCTTGCACATCCTTCCAGCGTTTGAGCAGGCGCAGGTTTGTCTGTTCTTCGTCGTTTGGGTTGAGATAAATCGAAGAGAGGACTCTGCGCTCGCGGTTGATCGCTCCATCCGTCGCCCAGTCTGAACCGGATTTGCGGACATCCTGCATGGGCGGCATTTCCGCCGGTTCCATCATCTGCCCAACCGAGCCGTCAAGTATCATCATGGCGATCATGCGGTATTTCTCGGCAAGGTCGAAGGAAAGCGACATCAGGTCAATGGCTTCCTGCACCGATGCGGGAGCCAGCACAATGCGTGGATAATCTCCATGCCCGCCGCCGCGCACTGCCTGGTTGTAATCGCTTTGGGCGGGGGCGATATTGCCCAAGCCCGGTCCGCCACGCATGACGTTCACGAGAACAGCGGGGATTTCCGTCCCGGCAATATACGATAAACCTTCCAGCATCAAACTCACGCCGGGTGACGAAGATGAGGACATGACACGTATGCCGGTACACGCCGCGCCATAGACCATATTAATCGCGCCGAGTTCGGATTCAGCCTGCACAAAGGCGCGTCCAAGTTCCGGCATACGGCGCGAGAGATATTCGAGAATTTCTGTCTGCGGGGTGATGGGGTAGCCGAAGTACGCGCCCAATCCCGCGCGGACGGCGGCTTCTGCGATGGCTTCGTTGCCTTTCCATAATTCTTTTGGCATTTAGTTCTCCATTGGATTTGGTTGCGTAAATATGAGGAAAGAAGAAAGATGAAAGAAGAAAGAGGCGGGGTTCTTTCATCTTTCTTCTTTTGTTACGCGGGAGCCGCTGTTGCGGCAACCGCCTTTGTCATTTCACGATAAACCGTGATCGCTGCATCCGGGCAAACCACCGCACAAATAGCACACCCCGTGCAACCGTCTTTGAACGTGTGCGCGGGGTGGTAGCCTTTGGAGGTGAGGCGCTCCATATTGAGTTCCATCACCCCTTGTGGACAGGCGCTGATGCAAATCTCACAACCTTTGCAATACGTATCGCTAACTTCGATCCAGCCTTTTGCTGCCATTGAGGCTCCTTTGGTTTAGATTATCAAACTGAACGTGAAGGGTCTCGAAAATGACATGGAGATTCTTCGCTCAGAATGACATTGTGACAAACTTGGGCGGATTTCTCCACCATTCCAATTATGTCGTTTTCGGAAGGTAACGAGTAGTGTCAGGCGTCATATGAGGGGGTGTACAAAGGTCATTGCTTTTGGCTCATCTACAAACATTGTGCGGACGTTGGAGAACGTCCGCTGCGAGCCCTATTGACGCATAATAGACGCTCCGAGATTCGGACGCACTCACTCAACAAATGAGCCAAATTCTTTTGGTATTTTATTGAGTCACTCTCTGATGGACTTAACATCATTGTTATTTTTCATGGGTGGTAGAATCAAAATGTGAATTCCTGGAGGAAACCATGACCGAAGTTGTGATCGTTGATGCCATCCGCACGCCGATTGGGGCGTTGGGAGGTATTCTTTCATCGGTGCGCCCCGATGATTTGGCGGCGCATGTCATCAAATCCATTATGGAACGCAATCAAATTGACCCATCTTCAGTCGAAGAGGTCTTTATGGGATGTGCCAATCAAGCCGGGGAAGACAACCGTAACGTGGCGCGGATGGCGGCGCTTCTCGCAGGGCTTCCCGTTGAAGTTGCCGGGGTGACGGTGAATCGCCTCTGCGCTTCGGGCTTGAATGCCATCAACATGGCGGCGCGCGCCATCAAAGCCGGGGAGGGGGATGTGTATATTGCGGGTGGAGTCGAATCCATGAGTCGCGCGCCCTATTCGCTTCCGAAAGCCGAGGCGGGGTTTTCCTTCGGCAATCTCACCGCGTACGACACAGCATTAGGC
>DAOTXI010000477.1:0-10687 GCA_034435475.1 Anaerolineales bacterium | reverse complement strand
ACATCCAACGCCTTGCCATCGCCGCGCTGAGCGCCTTCAAATATCTGCCGCTCTTTGCCGTCATCTATGCCCTGGCGCGGACAAAAGCCGCGCACTACCTGGCAGATGTCTTCGAACTGGACGACGAATCCGTTGCCTATAATTTCATCGAAGATGTGGCATTCGGGCAGGGGCACGAACTGATCACCATCCACGAAGGGAAAATCTCCGAAGAGGACGAACGCTCGCCCCTCATCCTCATTGGCGGACCCGGCTATGTGCAAGTCAACCTCGACAGCGTGGCATTGCTTGAACGCGTGGACGGAATCCCGGAGATCATCGAACCGCGCGACAAACCCTGGAAACTGGGACGCTTCGAACGCATCCGCGAAATTGGCAAATACGACGAGGTGGGCAAACGCGAATACGCCATCATCAACTTAAGAGACCAGTTCGTGCGCGGGCTCTCCGTCAAATCGCGCACCAAGGACGGCATCTCCATCGAAGCGCAGGACATCAAGGTCATGTTCAGCATCCTGCGCAAGCCGAAGGAGACCGCCCCCGAAAACGACCCGTATCACTATGAAGAAAAAGCGGTTTACTCCCTCGTATACGATCAGGTCATCATCACGCCTCCGCCGCCAAAAATTTCCGGCGTCTCCTTCCCGTGGGACACCACCGTCCTGCCGCTCGTCACCGGCGAACTGGAAAAGATCATCACAGAACGAAGCCTGAGTCAGATTCTTGCCAGCATCAGCCGCCGCGAACTTGATGAGTTGAGCCTGAATGAAGCGACGAATAAACAGATGCGCATCGAAATGACCAGCGAGCAGACCGTCGCCAGCCAGCCGGGCGTTTCCCGCGCGCCAAACTTCCTGACGCGCTCGGAGATCACCGCCCAATTTTTCAGCGACGAATTCAAGGAAAAAGCCGCCGCCCTCGGCGTCGCCATCCACTGGATAGATATCGGCACATGGTCGCTCCCCAACAACCTCATCCTCGACGAACTCAAAGCGGCGTGGAAATTGATGGGCGATAACGCCAAAAGACGCGCAGGTATTGACCGTTCCGCCAAACAGCACGAAATGAAAGAGTTGATGGAACTCGTCAACAGCGTCATCGTCTCGAACTACAGCCGCTCGAGCGGTTCTTCCGCCAGCCGCAAGTTCTCCGAAAAAGATTACATGGAACTTGCAAAACTTATGGAAGATAACCCCGAGATCGGTTTCAGCCCCCTCCTGCAACAGCGATACACGCAAAACGTCTCGAGCAAACGAGACGCCCAATCCATCGCGCATGACATCCTCAAAGCCTTCCGCAAGGAACTTGTCGCCGCGCGCGAACTGATCGAAAAGGAAAACCGTTCCTCGATAGACAAACAGGCGGAGATCGGGCAGATCGAAAAAGCCCTGCGAGACATTGACCATCACGTCTTCCATTACATCAAAAAGCAACCATGAAACATCCACACTTCCAACTCTCCATTGAAATTGCGCGCGCCCTCAAATTGGGTTCGCCCATCGTCGCCCTCGAATCGACCGTCATCACGCACGGTCTGCCCCACCCGCAAAACCTCAACCTCGCGCGGGATATGGAAAAGCAGGTCCGCGACGCGGGAGCGATTCCCGCCACCGTTGCCTTATTGGACGGAAAAATCCGCCTCGGTCTCTCGGACGAGGAACTGGTCCGGCTTTCTGAATCAGACTCAACCCTGAAAGTGAGTCACCGCGATTTCGCGACCGCCATCGTCAAGAAAAAGGACGGCGGCACCACCGTCGCCGGGACGATGCTCGCCGCGCAGATGTCTGGCATCAAAGTCTTCGCCACTGGCGGAATCGGCGGAGTTCACAAAGAATCATCCTTCGATATCTCCACCGACTTGAAAGCGTTAGCCGAAACGCCGATGATCGTCGTCTGCGCCGGAGCAAAGGCAATTCTGGACCTGCCCGCCACGCTCGAATATCTTGAAACAATGGGCGTGCCCGTGGTCGGATACAAGACCGACGAATTCCCAGCCTTCTATTCCCGCGAAAGCGGACTCAATGTCAGCGCCCGGCTTGACTCTCCGCAAGAGATCGCCGAGTTTGCCAAAGCGCATTGGAGCATGGGTCTACGAAGCGCCGTCCTCGTGACGAACCCTGTCCCTGAAACAGACACAATCCCCAAGTCTGAGATGGAACCGTTCATTGCCAAAGCCTCCGTCGAAGCGCTGGAAAAAGAAATCCACGGTCAGGCATTGACTCCCTTCCTCTTATCCCGCATCAGCGAGTTGACCGGGGGCAGGTCGCTCAAAGCCAACCTTGCTTTATTGTTGAACAATGCCCGCCTCGCCGGTGAAATCGCGAAAGAGATGTACGATAAGAAAAAAGAGTGGGCGATTTAGTCGGGTGGTTGGATAGTTTTTTAGTCTTATAGTCGTTTGGTTGGGAGTAGATGAATTTAAAGTAGAGACGCCTTGCTTCGCTCTATTCTAGTTAACCCTGAAAGGCTAACAAGTAGTGACGGCTTCAGTCGTCAAATTGCGGCTAAAAAGCGACTAAAGTCGTTACTACACTTTCAGGCAATATTGGTTACTCTAAATAAGAAATAAGAATTTTAAAAACCTTATTTGCCGCGGCTGAAGCTCTTGTTTCTTTGTCGTTGATCGGCGTAATCTATGTTGTGGCTTTACTCAGCATGACGTCTTGTTGATTTTAGTGTTGGCGTGATTAAGGTCCAAATTTGGTAGTGCGACATTAATGTCGCACTACCCCCCGCCCAACTTCCCATCAATCGCCTTCAAGACCTCATCCACCGCCTCAAAGGTCACAGGACCGCCCAACTGCACGCCGAGGGCTGAGACGTAATATCCGCGCAGGTGGAGGGCGAAACAGTTCGTCAGCATGACGTGCTCGATCTCGCGGGTGACGCACTTGTACTCGAACCGATCCGCTGATGAAGACGGGGCAAATTTCGATTCAGCCGGTCGCGTCCACTCTTCTACAAACATGTACGCGTTGTATTCCTCGAAGCCTTTCTCCGCCGCCGCCTCATCGGCATAGACGATCAACTGATGCTCCAAAGCCGGGTCTGTGGATTCGTTTCCGTAGGCGAATGCCACGTTATAGATCGTACCGCCCCAATCCTTGGCTGTCCCTTGTTTGAAGATGACCCATTCCTGCGGAATGTCCTCCGTCCCCATCATCAACTCGCGCATCTCCGACGGGACATCGGTGGAACAGCCCGCCAGCACAACCGCAAATGCAAGCAGGAAATATCTTCTGATCGTTTTCATCCTTTGTCCCTCATCATTCATCATTCTTAACCAACTCCTTCACCAATTCATCCGGAACCTGCACAGCAACCAACTCGCCTTTGACGGTCATCACTCCATTCACCTGAATCCATTCCTCAACGACAACCTTGCGTCCTTTTACTTCCTTCACCCGTGCGCGGACTTCGAGAATCGGTCCCATTGGCGTGGGTTTGAGATAATCCACATGCAGGGAGGCGGTGAGGTAACGAAGCGACGGCTCGGTATCCATTGGGCGGTTCTCAGCGCGGTAACCCGCCGCAGCGGCTGTGCCTGTGCCGTGACAATCGATCAGCGAAGCGAGCAACCCGCCATACACATAACCCGGAATGGCAGTGTGATACGGCTTCGGCTGGAAGTGACAAACCGATTCGTCCCCGTCCCAATAACTTTTGATCTGGTGACCGAGGTCGTTGAGTCGTCCGCATCCATAACAATGGGAGAGGTAGTCGGGATAGAAGTCTTGAAAAGCGAGAGTGGGCATGGGGATTCCTTGGTTGAGAGTAGAGAGGTGAAAGTTACAAGTTACAAGTTACACGTTGGGTTTGCGTTTTACGTTTTGCGTTTCACACCTTACAGATTTCGCCTCATGGTGTTCCCGTCGGAGAGACCGTACCGATTAACTCCGGCGTCCCGGTCGGTGAGACCGCCGGTGTCAGGGCATCCAACACGGTAAAACGCCCAACGACCTTCCATTCATAACCCATAAAGATTTGCACTTCATACTGTCCCGCCTGCCAGCCGCCGATGGGGCTTGAACATTCCGTGAAGCCGCCGATGCCGCCCGTGCCCCACTCCAATCGCCAGGGTTCAGTCTCGTAACAGATCAACTCGCCGCTGCGATACCAGAGCGCAGTCCATTGCACGCCGGGCTGGGTGTTGTTGTAATCGAATCCGCCGTACATGGTCTGGATGGGAAGTTCAAACACGGTCTTTGGGTTCAGTGGGTTAACTCCATCGAACTCGGTCGAGAACTGAATCGCCGTAAAAACCGCATCGGGGTTTGGCGTAACCGGTCCGGCAAACAGGGCTTCGATGGCAACCGGCAGGAAGGGGGTGAGAGTCGCTGTCGGCGTATCCGAATAAAGAGGCGTGACAGTGAGCGTCGGTGTCAGGGTGATGGTCGGCGATAGGGTGATCGTCGGCGTCTGGGTGATGGTGGGAGTCAAGGACGGCGTGGCGGAGGGCGGAAAGACCCGGTAAATGGTTTGCTCGCCGCCGGTCGGAAACCAGAACGCCAACCCGATCAAAAGGAAAGCGAATAAGACCAGCCTCCACGCGTTGGCGTTATACCTTCGGCGTAAACTATAAAAGGAAATCTTGCGCGCCGACTGCATATTGCGAATCGCTCCGCGAAAGGAAAGGAACGCCCCCGCCACTGCGAACAAAGCCAGAACGATCACACCTGCGCGAATATCCATGAATGAGATTATACAAGACTTCGTGGGCGCAAAATGAATTTTGCGGTACCAACAGGGGTGTGGTAAAAATTGACCCATGACCAACGAACTCATACTCCTCAAACTGGGCGGATCGCTCATCACCGATAAGGATAAGGAATACAGCCCGAGACTGGACAAACTAAGGGAGCTTTCCCTGGAAATAAAAGCGGCTCTGGACTCCGCTCCGGGCTTGTCCCTGATTCTCGGGCATGGTTCCGGCTCGTTCGGACACGTCGCCGCGAAGAAGCACGGGACGCGAAACGGTGTGCAGACCAAAGAACAATGGCTGGGCTTCACCGAAGTCCGTTATCAGGCGGCGGAGCTGAACCGCTACGTATTGCAATCCCTGCTCGAAGCGGGGATTCCCGACCTGCCCTTCCCGCCCTCCGCTTCGATGGTCTCGAAGGATCGCAAGGTCATTCATCACAACATCGAGACGATCCGCCGGGCTCTCTCCGCCGGGCTTCTGCCCGTGGTGCAGGGCGATGTCGCCTTCGATGACTCACTGGGCGGCACGATCCTTTCGACCGAGGATGTGTTCACCTTTCTCGTGGACCAGTTCCCAACCTCGCGGATTCTGCTTGCCGGCATCGAAGCCGGGGTGTGGGAAGACTTCCCAGCGAGGACAAGGCTCGTGAAGCAGATACAACTCGCAGATTACGAATCGAAGCGGAGCGGCATCCAGGGCTCAGCCAGCACCGACGTCACCGGGGGGATGAAAGCCAAGGTGGAGGAAATGCTGTCCCTGATCCGAACCCATGACGGGTTGACCGCGCAAATTTTCGCCGCCGAGGAGCCGGGCATGCTCACCCGCGCCCTGCGAGGCGAGAATGTAGGCACACTTTTAACAGCCTGATGTGACAAAAAAATGACGGATTGCTCTTGCAATTTTCGAAATAACCCGGATAATTGGGAATAAGTAAATTATATATAATTTCAAGGAGAACCTATGGCAACCAAAGGAAAGTCCGCTAAGAAGGGTGTGAAAGCCAAACCCCGAAAAGCCGTCAAGAAGATCGTCAAAAAGACTGCTGCAAAAGCCTCCGCATTCCAGCCAACCAAAATAAAACTCCTGCGCCCGGTGCCGTCTGATATTGACATCGCCCAGGCAGGCAAACTCAAGCCGATTTTACAGATCGCGCAGGAACTTGGGGTGAAGGAAAACGAGCTGGAATTGTTCGGACCCTACAAAGCCAAGATCAAACTTGAAATCCTTGAGCGCCTCGCCAGCCGCCCGAACGGAACCTATGTCGACGTGACCGCCATCACACCGACCCCGCTCGGCGAAGGCAAGACCACCACCACTGTGGGTCTTTCGCAGGCGCTTGGCGCGCATCTTGGCAGGATGGTCATCACTGCCATCCGCCAGCCCTCGCAGGGACCGACCTTCGGCATCAAGGGCGGAGCCGCAGGCGGCGGGTATTCGCAGGTCATCCCGATGGAAGATTTCAACCTGCATCTGACCGGCGACATCCATGCCATCACCGCCGCGCATAACCTCGTCGCCGCCGCGCTCGATGCGCGTATAATGCACGAGAAAATGCAGGACGATGAGAAACTCTTCAACGCGCTCTGCCCGTTGGATAAAAAAGGCAACCGCAAATTCTCGCCGACCATGCTGCGCCGCTTGAAGAAACTCGGCATCAGCAAGACCAACCCCAACGACCTGACCCCCGAAGAACGCTCGCGCTTCGCCCGCCTCGACATTGACGAGAAGACCATCACCTGGCGGCGCGTGATTGACATCAACGACCGCTTCCTGCGCGAAGTGGAAGTTGGGCGCGGCAAGGACGAAGCCGGTCATGAACACATGTCCGGTTACGACATCACCGTCGCTTCCGAGATCATGGCTGTGCTTGCGTTAACCACCTCGCTCGAAGACATGCGCGACCGCTTTGGCAAAATGGTCGTCGCCACCAACAAACAGGGCGAAGCCGTCACCGTGGAAGACCTCGGTGTGGCTGGTGCAGTAACCGTCTTGATGAAGGACGCCATCAAACCGAACCTGATGCAAACGCTGGAAGGCACTCCCGCCACCGTTCACGCAGGTCCATTTGCCAATATTGCCCACGGTCAATCCTCCATCATCGCCGACAAGATCGCGCTCAAACTGGTCGGCAAGGACGGCTTCGTCGTCACCGAATCCGGCTTCGGCGCGGATATCGGCATGGAGAAATTCTTCAACATCAAGTGCCGCTACTCGGGCTTGATTCCGCAGGTTGTAGTGCTGGTTGCCACCGTCCGCGCGCTCAAGATGCATGGCGGCGGTCCGAAGGTTGTGGCGGGCAAACCCCTCGCCCCCGAATACACCGACGAGAATCTCGACCTGCTTCGCGCCGGTCTGCCCAACCTTGAACGCCACGTCCAGAACGCGCTCAAGTTCGGCGTGAACGTGGTTGTGGCGGTCAACTCCTTCGCCACCGATACCAAAGCCGAAGTGGAACTCATCCGCGAAGCCGCGCTCAAAATGGGCGCGATGGATGCGGTCGTTTCGACTCACTGGTCGGATGGCGGCGCGGGCGCGAAGGCGTTGGCTGAAGCCGTCGTCAAAGCGGCGAAGAAACCCAGCAACTTCCAATTCCTGTACCCGTTGGAAAAATCCATCAAGGAAAAGATCGAAACCATTGCGCGGGAGATCTATCGCGCCGACGGTGTGGACTACACCCCCGAAGCCGAAGACCAGATCGCGCGCTACACCCGCCTCGGCTTCGACAAACTGCCCATATGCATGGCGAAGACCCACCTCTCGTTCAGCACTGACGCCACCAAGAAAGGCGCGCCAACCGGCTTCCGCATCTCCGTCCGCGAGATTCGCGCAAGCGTCGGCGCGGGCTTCCTCTACCCGATCCTTGGCGATATGCGCACCATGCCGGGGCTGCCCACCCGCCCCGTCTTTTACGATGTGGACCTTGACCTGAAATCCGGCAAGGTTGTTGGGTTGTTCTAACCAGTCTCACGCCTAAACTTTCTGTAGGTCACGCTTAAAGCGTGACCTACTTTTTCAGTACCCATAGGCTATGTGAAAATCCGTAACCAATGGCTATAATTTCGGATATGAATCCCCAATCCCTGACTTTATCTGAACAGAGAGAGCTGGTTCGCAGCAACCAGATCAACGCCTCGGAACTCGCCGAAGCCTGCTACCGTCAAATTGAGCGGCTCAACCCGACGCTGAATGCCTTCATCACAGTCATTCCGCCGGGCGAAGAGCCGCAGGGAAAAGGTCACTTGATGGGGATTCCGATTGCCGTTAAAGACTTGTACGATACAAAAGGCATCCGCACCACTGGCGGCTCAAAATTCTTTTCAGAACACATCCCAACCGAAGACGCCTTCGTCATTGAAAAAATCAAAGACTCAGGCGGGCTGATCGTCGGCAAGACAAACACGCACGAGATCGCGCTGGGAGTAACCAACAACAACCCCCATTTCGGCGCGTGCCTAAACCCGTGGGATACGACCCGCACACCGGGCGGCTCCTCCGGCGGGAGCGCGGTTGCCGTTGCAACAGGAATGGCATCCGCCGCGATTGGGACAGATACCGGCGGTTCGATCCGCATCCCGGCGGCGTTGTGCGGCGTGGTGGGCTTCAAACCCACGTTCGGACGAATCAGCCTGAGGGGAGTTTTGCCCCTTTCTTGGAATCTCGATCATGCCGGTCCGATCACGAACCGGGTCGAGGATGCTGCGATCATGTTGCAAGTCATGGGCGGATACGACAGCGGTGACCCATCTTCATTCAAAACCCTGCCTGGTGATTTTTCGAGCCATATGCGCGACCCCATCCGTGACCGGAAGGTGGCTTTTGCTGTCGGTCGCTTTGTGGAAGAAGTCACCGACTCTGAAATCATTTCCGCGGTCCGCAAGGCGGCGGATGTTTTGTCAGATCAGGGGGCGATTGTTACAGAAATCAACGCCGATTTCCTGCATGAAGCGGCTCTTGCCAATGCCGTAATGACCCAGGCAGACGCGGCGGCGTTTCATCGCGAACGTCTCGAAGAACACCCCGACTGGTTCGGCGCGGATGTCCGTCAGCGGCTGGAAACAGGGGCAGGATTCAGCTCGAGTGAGTATGCGCTTGCGAGACGGACGCAGGCTGAGGTCCGGCGGCGATGCGATCTGCTATTCGAAGAGTACGACGCCCTGATCCTTCCGACCACGCCCATTGCGGCCCCCATCCTCAAGGGGGAAAATGCTGTCGAACGCGCCCGCCTGTTAACCCGCCTGACCGCCCCATTCAACCTGACGGGACTTCCCGCGTTGTCACTTCCATGCGGCTTTACCTCCGAAGGCCTGCCCATCGGCTTGCAGGTTGTCACCCGGGCATGGAATGAATCCGGCGCGTTGCGCATGGGGTATGCCTATCAAGCCACAACAGGGTGGCACAAGATGAGACCGGGCATTGCTGAATTGAATGAAACAATTACTGAAAAGGGTGGTTAGTTTCCGCCGAATCCGCGTAATCCTCGGCTAAGTTTTTTTCCTGTTAATTACGGAGAGTCACAAGTTTTTACCATACAAAGACACAAAGATCACAACGGGAAAGTTTGCTTTCCCGTTGTGATCTTTGTGATTGACTTCTCAGGACGACTTCGCCGCGTATTTCTCAATGATGCGCAGAAACACTTCCATATCTTCGGGAAGGATTTCAATCAACTCGAACCCCACCTGGAAAAGATTGGGCTGTATCTTGTCCATCTGACACCATTTGGTCTGGGCAATGAAAACGATATAAGGCATGGCGCCCAGATCAGGCGTAAGTTCGATGCGCAGGTACAGGTCTTTTCCAATCGGCTGCGGGCCAACAGTCTCCAGCCTGAATCCCGTCTTGCTCACCTCCACCATGTGACCGTAGATTGTCCCCGTATCGTCATTGAGGACGCGCAGGTACATATCGAACTTCTTCCGCGGAACGGTACGTTTCTCGGGCATCATCATCTCCTATCTATCAAGGAAAACTCCCAAAAACTTTTGCCAATCCTAACATGACGTATCGGCGGCAGACATATGCCTTTTGTACTGGTTTGCAAAATTACAAACTAAAGATCGAAGAGGTCCCGCCTCTTCTGAAACCCATCCGCAACCGGCGGGTATGCCTGCATAAAATCCTCACGTTCCCCGAATACCTTCGTTACGAATCCCATCAGTCCGCGCCGCATTTGAATCCCCCCTTGCGAGGCGTGTTGCTCCCCGGCTTTGCGTTTTACATCCGACACCGAGCGGATATTCACCCGCACATGCACGGGGAAATCCACTTCGGCAAGCTCTTTTAAATTAATGTCGCCATTGCGCCCCCATTTGGTGGGGTCCTTTCCAAACAAAGGCATCAGGCGGGTCATTGCGCGCAAAAATCCGCGCGGAAAGACCTGAAAATATAAAGCCCCCGGCTTGAAGCCTTCTCCGTGTTCCGGGTAGAAGGTCTCATCGTCGGCATTCGCAAACGCCAGCACCGTGGCTTTATGAATATGAATATGATCAGGGTGCTTATAGCCGCCGATTGGGTCAAATGTAATCACCACATCCGGTTTAATGGCACGGATGTGTTTCACCACCCTGCCCGCCACCTCCTCCACTGGATGATTGATCTGCGCATCGGGGTGTTGATTGGCTTCCATGCCCGGCATCCCTGAATCACGATAGCCAAGAAAATGCACTTCCTTCAAACCCAATTCCTTCGCCGCCCGCATCAACTCGTCGGTACGCATTTCAGCCGTATCTTTGAATCCCTTCAAATACTCTTCGTCTGCCGAACCTGCTTCGCCGCGGGTAGCGCAGACATAATAGGTCTCAACCCCGCGTTGGGCATATAACGCCAGCGTACCGCCCAAGCCAAAACTCTCATCATCGGGGTGAGCCAGCACGGCTAAAATTTTCCTGGTCATCTTTACCTCTTCATTAATGGATGTTGTCTTGACGCACAAACCGCCCCCAAGTTTACCCCAACGGGTTTATAATACGTAAAACAAGTCTGTAG
>DAOTXI010000476.1:0-9242 GCA_034435475.1 Anaerolineales bacterium | reverse complement strand
CTTCGGGGGTGAAGCCTGTTAACGCGAAGATGCGCGGGCTGATGAAAAGCCAGGAGCCCATGATGCCGGGTTCTGCCATGTATACGGCTGCGGGAATGCTTTCCACCAATCCGCGATAACGGTTTTCGGTTTCCTGTAATCTTGCCAGGATTTTTACCCGTTCTGCCAGGTCCGCTTCGGCAGACCGGATCATGCTTTGGAGGCGGCTGATGACAAGCCATTGCAAGACGGTAATCAGTGCGACTGCCAGGCTGGCGGCGAGGTAGTCTGCAAAATGGTTTTGTATGCTGAAGGGGTTGCTGACCACTCCCGCCATTTCGAGCGCGCCATAAATGCCGATCTCGATAATGATGAGGCAGCCAATGATGAGTGTACCTGGCTTTCCAGCCAGCAGGCCAGCCGCGATCAGGACAACGATGAGCCCAAGTGTAGCTGTATCGCGGAGCCCGTTGTTTTTGTAAAAGAGGATGGATAGCACAAGCAGGGACGCGATGAGCGCTGTCCAACCGCCGATCCCGGTCATGCCGATCCAGGTAAGCACCATGGAGATCAGCAGGACTGCCAACAGACCGAGCATAAAGGGACGGTTAACATCCAAGACCGCCAGTGTGGATGTTGCTATCAGCGAAGTAAGGAGGACAGCGAGGATCAGGGGTCTCAAGCCGATTCTCGATGTGCCCAAGGCCGATGCAAGTGACCGGGAAAAGTTTTTCATTCCTATCGGGGATTTTACTTGATTCCCGCCTGCGCGAGGTCTGAAAATAAAGAAACCCCCGCGCGGAAGTTTCGTGTGAGCCACCGGTGGGATACGAACCCACGACCTGACGATTACGAATCGTCTGCTCTGCCAGCTGAGCTACGGTGGCAATATTGAAAGCGGCGGGATTATAAAGGAATTGCCATATTCACGCAAGTTTTCGGCTTTTCACGTTGTCTGTATTGCGGAGGATTCCGGATGCGAATTGCGATGATTTCTTACCACACCTGTCCGCTTGCCACGCTGGGCGGGAAGGATACCGGCGGGATGAATGTATACGTCCGCGACCTGACGCGGGAATTGGGGCGGATTGGGGTGCATGTGGATGTATTTACCCGTTCGCAGGATGAACATGTGCCGCATGTCGTCCATGAATTGGGATACGGCAACCGCGTGGTTCACATCCCTGCCGGACCGGAAGAGCCGCGCAGTAAAAGCGATATTGCGGGGTATATCCCGGAATTTGCGGAAGGTATTTTGAACTTTGCCGCCGAAAAGGGAATCGTGTACGATGTCATTCACAGCCATTATTGGATGTCTGGGCTGGTGGCTGAGATATTGAGCGATGCCTGGGGCGGGACGCCGATCGTGCATATGTTCCATACCCTGGGCGAGATGAAGAATCGGGTGGCGAGGTCGGAGGATGAACGCGCGGGCGAGGATCGGCTCAATGGGGAGAGGCAGGTCATCCGTCGGGCGAACCGGATCGTTGTCGCCACGCTGGCGGAGATGACCCAGTTGAGATTCCTCTACCGCGCGGGCGCCAATCAGATGACCGTTATCCCTCCGGGAGTGGACACGGAGCATTTCTATCCGATCCCGCCGGATGAGGCGAAGCAATTTATCGGTTTGAAACCCGAAGACCGCATGATCCTTTTTGTCGGGCGCATCGAACCGTTGAAAGGGGTCGATACGTTGATCCGGGCGGTAGCGGGACTCGACAAGAGTCTATCGGGCAGGGGTCATCCCGTCCACCTGGCAATCATTGGCGGCGAGCCGGATGCGACTCCGGAGCATATGTCGGATGAGATGGCGCGCCTGCAAAAGTTGTGTGATGAGTTATGCATGGGTGGGATGGTGGTATTTTTGGGCAAGCGGGCGCAGGACACATTGCCGTATTACTATTCTGCGGCGGAGGTCCTGGTGATGCCTTCGTTGTATGAATCCTTTGGAATGGTGGCACTGGAGGCGATGGCTTGTGGCACGCCAGTAATCGCTTCGGAGGTTGGCGGGCTGGGTTATCTTGTGCAGGATGGACTGACGGGGTACACCGTCCCCGATGGCGACCCTGTTGTGATACGCGAAAGGCTGACAGAGTTATTGGGGAATCACAGTTTGCGATTGGCAATGGGGGAGGGCGCTGTGGCGTACGCGAAGGATTATAACTGGTCTAAAATCGCAGGCGCAATCCTTACGCTTTACAATGAAATGATTCAGGAGAAATATCTGAACCGGGTGTAACGGATAAGAGTGAGGCGCTGTTTTATTCCTTCAATTTGACGTGGAAAATGGTGGAGCCGTCAATTTCCTTGATTCGGATTTCAAAACGTTCTTTCAATTTTCCGATCATCTTGGAAAGTTGTTTGTGTCCGTATGTGCGCGGGTCGAAGGCGGGGTCGAGTTGATATAACGCATTGCCCATGGATGCCAGCGGCGCCCAGCCGTCTTGTTGGACCGCCATCTCGAATGCCTGGGTAAGGATGGGAAGCGGATCGGGTTCGCCTTTTTTCTTTGATCCGCTTTTGTTTTGCAGGTTCTGACTGGAAGTTTTTTTGGCGGCGACGAGGTTTTCAGTGTAGACAAAAAGATCGCAGGCGTTGACAAAGGGCTTGGGGGTCTTTTTCTCACCGATGCCCATGACGAAGATGCCGGTTTCCCGGATGCGCGTAGCCAGCCTAGTATAATCGCTGTCGCTTGAGACCAGGCAGAAGCCGTCCACAACGCCGGAATGGAGGATGTCCATGGCGTCAATAATCATGGCGCTGTCGGTGGCGTTCTTGCCGACCGTGTAGCGAAATTGTTGAATGGGCTGGAAGGCATGAAAGTTAAGCGTTTCCTTCCACGAGTTCATGCTGTTCGTTGTCCAGTCGCCGTAGATGCGGCGGAGGGTGATCTGCCCATGCCGCCCGGCTTCGACCAGCATCTGGCTGAGGAGACCTGCCTGGGCATTGTCGCCATCGATGAGCATGGCGATCTTGTTGCGGGAAAGCGATTTGAGGTTTTCTTCGGTCATGCTGTGATTATACCTTGTAGACTTGCATGGATTGGGTAAATATGAAATAGACATTATCCGAAATAACCGTCCCGAAGGTTTTTTTGAACTATTCACAAGGCAAAGTTGCAACCTTCGGGACGTTTTTCCTTATTACGGATAAAGCCTAATGAGTTATACTCGCCCTGCAAGCGCGGGGTGGCGCTCCTTGGAATCCGGAGCGTCCACTTCATAAATTTATATTAGAGGAACAACGATGCTGGAATTCGTGAAACGGTGGCTGCCTTTGCGCGAAGGGGAATCGAAACTTGCTCTTACACTCGGTTTTATTTTGTTTTCCAATTATGCCGCCATGGGGATCACCAAGGTCGTTTCGGTCAGCGGTTTCCTGAGCGAGGTCAAGGATCATTACATCCTCCTCGTTTGGGCGGTGGATATGGTTCTGCTGATACTGGCTACCGGCTTGCAATCGCTGATCGTGGACCGCTTTGACCGGGTGAAGTTGATCGCCGGGGTTTTGGCGGTTTTCATGCTTTTGTACGCCATTCTACCTGTGACCTTTTTGATCAAGGGCTTTCCCGCCTCCATTAGTTACACCTTCATTTATCTCCTCAACGACCAGCAGTGGCGGTTCTTTCCGGTCGTTTTTTGGATTCTCGTCAACGACATTTACGACCCCGGGACGGGTAGGCGCGTCATGCCGTTCATCGGCATTTTTGCCTTCGTTGGCACAATCATCGGTCTGGCGATAGCCGCCGCAGACGCCAGATTCCAATTCGGCGCGGTTTCGCTGTTATGGCTGAATGCGGGCATTTTTCTGCTTGCGTTATTGATATCGCAATACCAGCTTCGTTCCGTAAAACTCCCTCCGCCCATCGGAGTCAAATCCGATTCGATGGCGAGCACGCTGACGGAGGGATGGGATTTCATCAAAACGGTTCCGGCGTTCGCATATCTCGCCTTGGGGATGCTGGCGGCTGGCAGTGTGATGACGGTTCTGCTTTATGACGCCCTCTCCGATGCAAAGCTCGAACTTGGGGGCGGGTTTCAAACCTACTATGCTGTCTATAATCTGCTGATAGCGGTGGTTTCAATCCTTGTTCAAAGCGTTTCCACCCGGATCATCGAGCGTGTTTCGTTGAAGCGCAGTTTTCTGATTCAGCCTGTGGTGATGTTTCTTTCGACAGTCGCCAATTTTCTCATCCCCGGGTATTTGGGGAGCAGTTTTGCGCAAGGCGTGTCGCGTGTTACTTACGACACCACCGACCTTTCCGCGCGCAAAGCCTTTCAGGCAATGGTGCCCAACGAAAAGCGCGGACGGGTCAGCATCTTTTTGGATAGTTATCTCCCTTCGGGGGGGACGATTTTGGGGAGTTTGATCACCTTCGCCATAATCAGCGTTGGTTTGAATTATGGCATACCGCGCGAGCAATACAGCCTGGTTTATATCGGGGTTGGGATCGCCATTTCCCTTCTTGCCATTTTTGCCGCATACAAAGTCCGCGCAACTTATGAGCAAAGCATGTTGAGCTGGCAGTTAAAACGCCGGACCCGGGGGGCAAGTTTGTTGAGCAAACTCGATTTTGGCGATGAGGATAAATGATATGGCGGCGCGCATCGTTGCAAGCGAGGGCAGGACAACTATTTACGATTTGCTTGGGTCGGGAGACGACAGGCGCATTGGCGACATGTTGGGGTTGTACGAGCGGCTTTTTCCGAAATACGGGCATTACATCCCAAGGATGAAGCGCAGGGCTCGATTTGGAAATGAGCATCGTGAGGGACACATCGTCCATTATTGGCTGATCGAGGTGGGGGGACAGCCTGCCGCATTGAGGACATTTCGCTATATCCGGCGGCGGCGTTGCGGGTTGGCTCACGCCCTGGCTGTGGATCCACAGTTTCGGGAGGAAGAGGCGGGCGCGAAGCGCTTATCCATGTTTGTGGTCTACGAATGCCTGGCACAGATCGTCCGCGATGCGGAGGAAAAGGGCGACTTGCCTGTTTTTGGAATGGTGAATGAAGTCGAACCGAGCAGCCTGATGGAACATTATCAGCGCAATGGTCTGATACAATTGCCGATAAAGTATCTGGAGCCAATTTTTCCGCCGGAAGCTGCGGGGCGTACCCGCTCTGAGGAATTGGATGCAATCAAGTTTTCACCGATGCATCTGGGGTTCCTGAAAAACCCCGGCATTCAGATCGAATCGTATACCCGTGGCATGATCGCGGATTTTGCGTCCGCGTTTTTGGTTGATCATTACGGACTACCGGAAGACCACCCCAGGGTGGTCGAAATCCTCAATTCCATAGAGAGTTAGGTGACTGATATGAGCGAACAAACTACAGAACCCATCAAGCCTGCCGGGCGATTTTTCAGCCTGCGCTTGAAGATCTGGCTGGGATTTATCCTTATTTTTACCCCGGTCTTCGTGGCAAGTTATTACTGGTTTTATCAATACACTACCGAGCGGGTTTTCAAAACCATCACCGACGATTTGACCGAAACCATTGACGGAGCAATTGACGGTATGGATAAGGAGGGATTCGTCCAGTTGTATGCCGAAGAGAGCGCGGATAACCCGATGTGCCCGCCTGAAAAGCCGACAGCGGATACGCCCAAGGAAGAGAATGGATATTATCCCGAGGATAACCCGTTGTACATTGCGCACGTGAACTGGTTGTATGCCGTTCAGCAGGTCGAGCCACAGACCCGTATGTATACCTACATCAAGGGACCCGATGACGGGGAAATTATTGCGATTGGCAGCACGGGGTATTTCCGCAGCCCGCGCGGCGGTCTCCGTTTTTGCCAGCGTTACACCTCGACCTCATCGAACATCTACCGCGGACTGAGCGAACAGGTCAATGCCTGGGAGTCGTATACCGACGATTTTGGGACGTGGATCACGACTTATGAACCGATCATTGACGATAGCGGTGTAGTCATCGGCGCAATCGGGGTGGATATTGAAGCCTCCTACGTGGACCAGGTCGAGAGCGACATCCTTCGCAACGGGGCAATTGCCTTCATCGCAAGTTACATCGCCATCTTCCTGCTGGTGTTCTGGCTTTCGGGCTTCCTGACCCGTCCCATTATCGGGCTGGCTAACGCCGCCAAGAAGATCGGGGAAGGCGATTATGAACAGGAAATCAAAGCCGGGAATACGGACAGTTTCCGCGACGAGATTGATACCCTGACGGATGTGTTCAAGGTCATGGTGGACAAGGTCGCCCAGCGCGAACAGACCCTGCGGGCGCGGGTGCAACAATTGGAGATCATGGTAGACCGCTCGAAGTTGAACAAGCAGGTCAGCGAGATCGTCGAGACCGAATTTTTCCAGGACTTGCAGTCGAAGGTCCGCACGATGCGGAACCGGTTCACGAAGGACGAATGAGATAAAAAATCCGCGGCGCTCATGCCGCGGATTTTTTACGTAAACAATTTTAAGGCTGAATTGGTTTGACGACTCCCACATCCGCTGGAACGCCGCCGATGAGCTGAATATCCCGGCAGGATTGCCTGTCAATTCTTAGAAGCACCACTTCGTTGGAAAGCGCATCCACCTGAATGACCGTATCGTTTTGATAGGTCGAATCAACGGTCAGTTTGAGCGTCACCTGGTTTTGCGCGGGAAGGTTGGTAATGCAGGATTTTTTATCCGGGTGTTCCCGTCCCTCGTCATTGGCGCGTAACAAGCCGCAGGTGTTCGGCAGGTCTATTGTGCCGGTGTTTTTGACCACCACATACGCATTCGTCACCTCGCCCATTCCGTTCAAAATATCCAGGCTTGTATTACAGCCGAGTATCTCGACCGCTACAGACTGGATTGAAATGAGGGTGTTGGTGGGAATCGCCGGGTCTGGCGTGGGTGAATAGGACGGTGATGCGGTCTCCGTAATTGTGACTGAAGTGGGAACCACTGATGTAACCACTGATGTAACCACTGGTGTTACGGTGACATTCAATGTTGGCGGAGGGATGATGAGCGGCGTGGCAGTAAAAATGGGCGGCGTATTTGTCGGTGGCGGGGTCAGGACGGGATAAGGCTGCGGCGCAATTCCCCAAATATCGCAGGATGTCAACAACAATCCAAGCATCAGGATGGTCAAGTTTCGTTTCATGGAAATATTATAACGCTCCCTGAAAAAATAACAGAACGATAATACGGGGCTGGGAGGGTGGAAATTTCATAGTATTATAGCGGGATGAGATTACAGATGCGGTTCCGACCTGAGCTTATCCTATTGATGTTTTTCCTCACCGGCTGTTCCGTAGCAGATCTAATGAATCCCCCGACAAGCACGCCGGTTTCTACAGCCACCCTGCCCGCCACCTTTACTCCGGTTGATACCCCCACCAGCACAAAAACATCGCGCCCAACCCCCACGGCAACCATCATCCGCATTCCCACCTGGGACCCCAGCCAGCCGACATTCACTCCCTTCGACCTCCCGCAAATCCTTGTGGATGGAAACACCATTACTCCGATCGCCTCTTTAACCCTGGCTGCGCCCGGTCCCGGTTTTTTGCTTGTCGAATATGCCCCGATTAAAATCTACTGGGGCGGGTGCGAGCCGAACAAGGTCTCGCTCCGCGCCCTGGTGGCAGACCCCGAAGAAGTATTCAGTGTCATCATCTTCGTTCGCGTCAAAGACATCGAGAAGGAAGACTATACCCCCTGGACGAGCGGCGAAGTGATGTTGAATCGCGGGCAGGGTGAATTTACCTATAATTTCATCGGCAGTAAGATTCAAGGTCACGACCACTATTTGCGCTCATGGGTCTATTTCCAACTCGTCGCCACCAACATCGAAGGCGAAGAGGTCGGGCGCACACGCATCTACGAGAAAGCCTTCGACATGTACCCCTGCCCCTGCCTGACACCGCTAACAGGATGCCCTGTAACAACACCGAAACCTCCCACGAATACCCCTGCGGACTCCGACGAATCCGAGGACTGATGAAAAAACTTTTCCTTGCCCTCCTTGCGTTGACGCTCAGCGCCGCCTGTTCATTTGGACCGCTTGCCTCCGTCCCGACTCCAACTCCCGAACCGACTCATACGGATACAGCCACGCCTCTTCCAGCGACCACGCCTGTCACCCCAACCCTGACTTTTACCTTCACCCCAACTTTGATCGGCTTGAAGACGCCCACCTTCACGCCCCAGTTTTCCTCCACCCCCGAAGCGACAATCACCGCATTCACGACGCCCACATTGACGGCTTCCAATACCGCGCCGCCGCCGGTCAGCACCGAAGGATTCATCTCCATCGGCATCTCCCTCACCGAATTCTACAAGGCGGCGGGATGCGAACCTTCCGTTGTGCGCATTACCGCCCAGGCGGTCGACTCCAATGCCGCGGTGTACGTTCTCCTGTTTGCCCGCTTCAAAAGCATGACTGCCGAAAGGGTCGGGAAATGGACGAAGTACGATATGATCTCGCTCGGCGCGGGGACATTCATGTATGACCTGTCATCTGACCAGATAAAAGACGACGCCTATTTTGAAACTGCCTGGGTTGAATACCAGATTGTAGCCACCACCAAAGCCGGAAGCGAGATCGGGCGCACTGGCATCTTCAAGGAACGACTCAAGATGCTGGCTTGCGATCCCAATGCGACTCCCGCTACGACTACTCCGACCCCATAATGGAATTCCCGCAAGACTTTATCCGTCTCCTTGCCTCTGCGTCTCGTGTTGCGATTCTCACCGGAGCTGGAGTCTCCCAGGAGAGCGGACTCCGCACCTTCCGCGACGCTCAAGCGGGACTTTGGGCGCAATACAGACCCGAAGATTTAGCCTCGCCTGAAGCCTTTGCCCGCGACCCCAAACTCGTTTGGGACTGGTACGCCTGGCGGCGCGAAGCCATCAAGGGCGTGCGACCGAACCCGGGGCACTATGCGCTTGTTAAAATGGAAAAAAAGATTCCAGAATTCACCCTCATCACCCAAAACGTGGACGGACTGCATCGCTTTGCAGGGAGTCAAAATGTGTTGGAGTTACACGGCAATATCCAGAAAGTGCGTTGTTCCCAGTGTGGGACTTTTACCGAGACTTGGGGCGAGGACTCTGAAACGGTACCGACCTGTGAAATTTGCGGCGGCTTGCTTCGTCCTGATGTTGTCTGGTTCGGGGAGGCGCTTCCGCGGGGGCAACTTGAAGCCGCGGTCGAAGCGGCGCGGACCTGTCAAGTTTTCTTTTCGATCGGCACATCCGGGGTCGTCCAACCTGCCGCATCCCTTGCCCATGCCGCGCGGAATAAAGG
>DAOTXI010000475.1:0-3479 GCA_034435475.1 Anaerolineales bacterium | reverse complement strand
GGATAGACGATCTCCACGTCGCCGCGGCTGGCAATCTGGCGGAGCGCCTGGCAGATATTTTCCATCGGTTCGCCGAAGTTCTCGCGCCTGTGGGCGGTAACGAGTATTAACCGGCGCGTTTCAGAGTTGGGGTTTGTTTTGCCCGCTCCCAATTTTTCGAGAAGGTCGCGAATATCCTGCGATTCATCCTGTTTTACGACAAATTGAAGTGCGTCAATGACGGTGTTGCCAGTGACGTGAATTGAATTTTCGTCCACCCCTTCGCGGAGCAGGTTTCCCTTTGCCCATTCGGTGGGGGCGAAATGCAGGTCTGCGAGCGTTCCCGCGATACGGCGGTTGATCTCTTCGGGGAAGGGCTGCCATTTGTCATATGTCCGCAGACCGGCTTCGACATGACCAAATTTGACTTTGCGGTAGTAACATAACAGGGACGCAATTGCGACCGTTGTGGTATCACCTTGGGCGAGCGCCCAATCTGGTTGGAAATCTGTCAGGATTGGGTCGAGATTTGTAAAGATTGCCGCGCTAAGTTCCGCCAGCGATTGATTGTCACGCATCAGGTTCAAGTCGTAATGCGGCGTGATTTTGAAAAGATCAAGCACCTGGTCGAGCATCTGACGGTGCTGGGCGGTGACGCAGACCCGTGTCTTGACTCCCGGGACTCTCGCCAGTTCTCGAACAATAGGCGCCATTTTAACCGCCTCTGGGCGGGTACCAAAAATAGTGAGAATTTTCATGTTTCCTTTTTTTTAGCATTTCGTCTACCACGTATATGGAGATGACATCATGAATGCGAAATGCTTATTTGAACGGGTCTGGCCTGCGATTTGCATCATCCTGGCGCAGGCGGGTTTCCTGGTTATGTTCTCAGGACGTACAAGGTCTTCCTGTGACTCGCAGGCGGTCGCGGGGGGAGCCTCGTACTGCGAGAAGCCCTAATCGTTTTTCCCGGAACCGAGTTTCATAACGCGAAAACCGGCTTTTTGCCAGCCCGGTGACGCCCAACTGTTAATTGTGTCAACGACGATGCGCGCATTTGTCATCTTTGCAACTGATTCGGGTTTCAAATTCGTGAATTCGGTATGCTTTACAAGCAGAACGATTGCGTCGGCGTTGCGAATGGCTTCGTCAATGGTTGGCGCGATTGTGATGCCGGGTAGGTTTGCATCCGGTTTGAAAGGCTCACAAGCCAGCACATCTGCGCCCGCGTTTTGCAATAGATGAACGACTTCGACGGCGGGGCTTTCACGGAGGTCGTCCACGTCGGGTTTGTAGGCGAGTCCGAGCGCGGCGATCTTTTTGCCTTTCAATCCTCCAAGTTTGCGTTTGACGACATCCACAACAAAACCGGGCTGGGCGTCATTGACTTTGCGGGAGTGATAAATGAGCGGGGTCAGTTCTGGCGCGGTCTCCACGAAGAACCACGGATCGACGCTGATGCAATGTCCGCCGACGCCGGGACCCGGACTTAGGATCTTCACCCGCGGATGCAGGTTGGCAATGGGGATGGCTTCCCACACGTCCACGCCGAATTTGTCGGCGAGGCGCGAGAACTCGTTGGCTATGGCGATGTTCACATCGCGGTAGGTATTCTCCATCAATTTGACCATCTCGGCAGTGTTGGAGTCGGTTTGTACGATCTGTCCCTTGACGAAGACTGAATATAAATCCGCGCCTGCCTTGGCAGACTCGGGAGTTACGCCGCCGATGACACGCGCATTTTCGATTAACTCGCGCATGATCTGTCCGGGCAGGACCCGTTCTGGCGAGTAGCACAGATGGAAATCCGAACCCGCTTTTAGCGCAGACTTCTGCAAAATGGGGGCAACCAGGTCTGTGGTCGTGCGAGGCGGCGATGTCGATTCGAGGATAACGAGGTTTCCATTCCTCAAATATGGGACGATGGATTCTGCGGCTGAGATCACGTCGCGCATATCTGCCAGTTTGTAGGAAGCGCCTTGATATTCCCCGGTTTCGTTATGTTTGAACGGCGTTGGTACGGCAATGATAAAGGCGTCAGCTTCTTCAGGTTTGAGCGCGGCTTTGAACTTCCCACTTTGATGCGCTGCTTTAAAGGCTTCGCGCAGTCCCGGCTCGTGGATGTGAATTTCGCCGCGGTTGAGGCTTTTGACGATATCGGGTTGAATATCCACCCCGAGGACGTTTAGTCCGTTGGCGGCAAAGGTTGCAGCGGTGGGCAACCCGATATAGCCCAGCCCGATGACACATATTTTGTTGATTTTCACTTGTACTCCTGTATTTTCATTATCATACTATTATACAGCCCGCGGCGGAATCGAGATTGCAACGGAAGTGCGGTTAAAACGTAAATTACACGAGACATCCTGTTGTATAATGAAATGGAGGCAAAATGGATTTTTTACTGGACCCGAATGTTGCGTACCTGATCCTGCTTGCGGGAATCCTCTTTGGTCTGCTGGCAATCGTCACGCCTGGGACTGGGCTTCTTGAGGCGGGTGCGTTTATTTGCATCGTCCTGGCAGGATATGCGGTTTATAACCTTTCGATCAACTGGTGGGCGTTGCTTGTTTTATTGGCGAGCGTGGCACCTTTTCTTTATGCCGTTCAAAAACCGAAGCGTGAAATCTTCCTCAGTCTTTCCATTCTACTGTTAGTGATCGGTTCGGTCTTCCTCTTTGCGGTGGATGGATGGAAACCTGCGGTTAACCCGGTCGTTGCACTGCTATCCTCGGGTCTGATGACTGCCTTTATTTGGATCGTTGTCCGCAAGACCGTGCAAGCCGCATCCGCGCGCCCGAGCCATGACCTTGAAGCATTGACGGGGCAGGTGGGCGAAGCCCGGACGGAGGTCCACGATGATGGGAGCGTTTACGTGGGCGGGGAGTTATGGTCTGCGCGGAGTGGCAGTAAAATCCCAGCGGGCAGTCATGTGCGCGTTATTCGCCGCGAGGGGTTTGTGCTCGTGGTTGAAAAAGATAAAAACGAATGAGTCGTATCAACAAAGAAAAAGGAGTGAACAATGGATTTTCTTGGCGGTAGTTTGTTATGTTTGATTGGCGGTGTCCTTCTCATTGGCTTTATCTTCCTTGCCAATGCGATCCGCATCATCCCGGAATATCAGCGTCTTGTGGTCTTTCGTCTCGGGCGAAGTGTCGGCGCGAAGGGACCCGGTATCGTCCTGCTGATTCCGATCATAGATCGCGGCATGAAGGTGGACCTGCGAGAGCAAGTGCGCGAAATCCCGCACCAGACTTCGATTACCAAGGATAACGCGCCGATCTCGATTGACTTCTTGTGGTACTACAAAGTGCTTGACCCGGCTGAATCTGTTTTGCAAGTCGGTAATTTCGAGACCGCCGCCGCGGGTATTGCGGCGACCACGTTGCGCGCTGTCATCGGCGGTATCCCGCTCGACGATGTGCTTTCGGAACGCGAACACATCAACAACATGCTCCGGACCCGCCTCGATGAAGTGACCGAGCGCTGGGGTGTGAAAG
>DAOTXI010000474.1:0-10447 GCA_034435475.1 Anaerolineales bacterium | reverse complement strand
GTCATAAACGCTTCGCCAACCACCTGGGTGACGTAGGTCTGCACTTCGGGGTTCATTAACTTGACTTTGGTCTGCGACTCAAATTGCGGACCCGGATGCTTGACTGACACAATGGCGGTTAAACCTTCGCGGGTATCGTCACCGGAGAAGTTCGGGTCGGCGTCTTTGAGCAAGCCGCTCTTGCGGGCGTAGTCGTTGATCACGCGGGTGAGCGAGGATCGAAGTCCGGTAAGGTGCGTGCCGCCGTCAATGGTGTTAATTGTGTTGGCGAATGAATATACCGACTCGGTATACGCATCGGTGTATTGGATGGCGGCTTCGATGCCGATGTTCTCCACTTCCTTTTCGACATGCACAACCGGGTGTAAATTTTCGCGGTTGCGGTTCAGGTAGCGGACAAAGGAAGTAATACCGCCTTCGAAGTGGAAGGTCATTTCGCGGTCGGCGCGTTCGTCTTCGAATCTGAGGGTGATGCCGCGCGTCACAAAGGACATTTCGCGGAAACGCTGGACGAGGGTATCGAAGCGGTAATCAATATCTTCGGTGAAGATGACTTTGTCGAACTTGAAGGTCTGGGTGGTGCCGGTCTCGTCCTTTTCGGCTTTGCCGACCTGTTTGATCTTGCCTTGCGGCACGCCGCGTTTGTATTCCTGAAGCCACAACTTCCCGTCGCGTTTGATTTCGGTGGTCATCCATTCCGAGAGCGCGTTGACCGCGCTGACGCCGACGCCATGCAGACCGCCGGAGACCTTGTATCCACCGCCGCCAAACTTACCGCCCGCGCCGATGACGGTCATGACCATGTCCACGGTTTCCATCGGCTTGCCGTTGGCGTCCTTTTTGGATGGGTGCGGACCGACCGGGATACCGCGTCCGTTGTCTTTTACAGACACGCTGCTGTCCTTGTGGATGGTGACATCAATCCGCGTGCAGAAGCCTGCCAGCGCTTCGTCTATGGCATTATCCACCACTTCGTAAACGAGATGGTGCAACGCTTTAATATCCGTGCCGCCTACGTACATGCCGGGGCGTTTGCGGACGTGCTCGATGCCTTCCAGCGCTTGGATCGAACTTACATCATATTTGACCTTTTCAGCCACGAAATCCTCCAGTACTTGCGATGACGTTCCGCGTCATCATGCTTGTTTGACCGCAGTGTTGGGGCGAAGCTTTTCCAGCACAGCCTTCACCCATGCGCTCATGTTATGGTAATAAATGAAACTCCCCGCCAGCAGGGCGGTGGTCACAAAGGAATGACCGAAGATTCCCAGCAGGGTCGCCCACGAATCCTGCGCGGGGATGCGCCACAGGAAGTTAAGCCCGTACGAGAGCAGGAAAATCGTCAGCACGAAGAGACTGCTGCTCGGGAGCGTGAAGCGGGTCAGTTGCAGGCTGCTCATCATTGAGGTCAGCACATTTTGGCGATCCAGAAAAACACCATGCGCCCAAAAGAATATCGGCACGATGACCCAGACCGAACCCAGCGCAATGAATAACACAAGCAGGTTTGCCAGAACGGCGCTGAACTGGGCTGCCACAATCAGAATAAGAAATACCGGCACACTGATCGCGATCAGGATCATATTGCCGAGGATAGAGATCAGGATGGTTTGAACCACAGCCTGAAATGCGCGGACCGCAGTGATCTTTTCGGCGAGCGCCGCCCAGGCGACATCGCGATAATAGAACGCGCCGCCAACCCAGCCGATGAACACAAGGGACATGATCCACAAGGGGAAGGTCAATACATCCACCTGCCAGATGGCGGGTCCGCCCAGAGGAGTGGTAGATGCGCCCTGACTGGTGACGAAAAGGCTCGAGATTCCGATGGGAAGCGTGCGTACCAACCCAAACAGGTTGATGGATTGAGCCATTCTTTCGTACAGTTCCAACATTTTTTGAATATCTTCCGCCGGAACCCGGCTTGCCTGCCAGAACAGGACCATATCGGCTTCCATGCTTTTGAACAGCGCATCCATCCGCAGGCGCGGACCCAGCCACAAGAGCAGATTCAGCAACAATGGCATAAAAATTGCAGTAATTCGCGCCGCGACGGCGTCGAACCCGGCTTTGATCGAACTGATGATACCCGGCGGAGGCGGAAGGTTTTCAATGCGTGAAACTTCCATAACCAAGCGATTCTACCATACCCCCTCAGTACCTAAATTGACGCTTACGGCGGCTCACTCAAAAAAGTGACTGTCACCTTAATTCAGATAATGTTTACTTTGACGGACGCAGGACGGGCGAGGGGGAATCTGTTCGTTTACCGAAAAAGCCGTCGGGCAGGGGCAGCGGAATGAACGAACTGTTTATTTCAAGGGAAGCATAAGGCTGATAATAAAACTCTATCGGACCGAACTCTCCCAGCCTGATGTCTTGAAATGCAAACAACACGTAGGAGCCATCCGGGCTGAAAACGGCGTCACGGTAACAACATATTCCTTCAATGGGGGCGATCTCCCAAAAGGAATATGTGGCATTGTTGTAAATCCCCAGCCTGCCGAAACCGTCGTTCCGCTTGTCGCTGTTCATAATGAAGAGGGAATTCCCGCTTTCCCGATTATTGCCGTTCCAGTCGAAGGAGATAATATCGTCGGTAAAGAAATCGAACCAGCCGCCGGGGAATTCATCCACTGTCAAGGGACGCGCATCTTTGCAGAACTGAATATCGATGATGCGGATGTAGTCTTCAAGGTTCTTGATGGTGGAGGCGGCGAATTTGATCGCCAGTTTCTTTCCGTCTCTCGACCAGCGTATATCCTCCACTTCCTCCGAGGTGTAATGGAGACAGCCTTCCATCGCCAGCAGGTCATCTTTTGTGGTTGCTTTTTTGATCCGATCAAGGTCGAAATCAACGACATGCAATTCCCGGGCAAGGCTGATCGCCACCTGCTTCCCATCGGGAGAGATACGGAACGATTCGAAATAGTCGGAAGCGCCAAAACTTGTAATGACAGATTCTTCCTTTGTGTCAATATTGACTGTCTTGATTGTTTTGCCTGTGATGTAGAGAATTCCTTTTCCGTCGGGGAGCCATTGCAGGTTGAATTTTTCGGTCTTATCATTCGTGAGGGACTTTAAATCGCTTCCGTCCACGTTCATGATCCAGATATTGTTGTTATTCAGGAAGGCGACCTTGTCCGCGCCGCCCATTACGGGCAGGGAGGGCGCGGAAAGTGTGGCAGTAGGCGGGTCTGTGGGGATGGCGGTTTTTGTCCGGGTAAACGCGGGGGATGGTGATGTAATGGTGACTACGAATTCATCCACCGTTTCAGTATCGATTGGGGTTACTGTGGTTGTTTCATCGAAGATACTGCGGCCTACAGAGATCAATACAGCGGCGATCAAAACAAAGCCGGAGATGATTGCGACCCGCCGGGAAGATGCGCCTGCTTTTCCTGCTGACGACTTATCCGGCGACGGCTTGCCTTCCATTTGCATTCTGATCGCTTCGACCATCTCGCCAACGGTCTTAAAGCGATTGCTTCGGTCGGCCGCCATCGCTTTGACCACAATGGATTCGATCCAGGGAGGAAGAGCCGGGTTTTCATCCAGAATACTTGGGACTACCGACCGGGTGGCAATACCAAGATTACGCATGTGCGCTTCGAAGGGAAGTTTGCCCGTCAATGTTTGGTAGAGGATGATGCCCAGTGCGTAGATGTCAGCCCGGCCATCCACATCGCCCCCCATGATCTGTTCCGGCGCCATGTAGGCGGGCGTCCCAAGAGTACCTTCATTTGTGACAATGCTGGGGTTTGTTTTTACGATCTTTGCAACGCCAAAGTCAGCGATGCTCGGTTTCCCCCGGCTGTCGAACAGGATGTTGCCGGGTTTCAAGTCCCTGTGGATAATCCCCTTGCTGTGGGCTTCGTCGAGTCCGGGGGCAATTTGTTCAAAAAGCCTGAACACTTCTGCCAATGCGAGCGGACCGTCCTTCAACTTTTCATCAAGAGACCCGCCGCGCATGTAACGCATGACAAAATACGGCTGTCCGTTTTCCTCGCCGACATCGTACAACTGGACAATGGACGGGTCTTCGAACCGGGCAATGGTCTGTATCTCACGCCTGAAGCGCGCCTTGGAGTCAGTATCGCGATAGAGGTATTCGCTTTGCAGTACCTTGACCGCCACCTCCCGATCCGTCTCGGGGTCGTGACCCAGGTAGACGATTGCCATTCCCCCGCGTCCCAACTCGTTTTTTATTGTGTAACGACCAATCTTTTGAGGCGACATTGAGAAAATCCTTGTCTAAAAATGATGGTCTGCATCGGTTGCTGTCAGGCGAGATATTTTGTCCGCAGTTCGAAGTAGGCGCGGGATGCCAGGTCCCAATGACGGTCGATCTTTTTCTTGTAATGACCGATCAATACCAATGCCCGCCGCTGGGATTCTGGCGTGATTGAAATTTTTGTTAAATCGGATATAAGGGAGGTGGTGGCAGTGGAGGTCCGGGGCGTTTGTTTTTCGGCAAGCCCTCGAATCAGATCAATGGTGACAGGCTCGATATTCAACAGGTCGAAGACGGCTCCCGCAAACTTTTGAATATCGCCGCGGTTGTTATTGTTGCCCAGAATTTTCGAGTAACGTTTCAAACTTTCCCGCGTTCGTTCGTGTTCCTTCCTGCGTTTTATCAACATGCTTACGATCCGGCTGCCCGATTCTTTGGAGAAATCGAAACCATGCAACACGGCATTCACTTCGTCCAAAATGGAATGATAGTTTTCCACGACAACGCTCAGGTCTTTATAGATGGGGTCAATATGATCCGCGAAAAAATTTCGATTGATATCGTGCTTTAATCGGATGAGGCCATCCAGTCCTTCCAGTTTGTCCACCAGACGGAAAATAATATCGATCATGGCTTCCTCGAAAAATACTTTGTTGTAATCGATTTGAGATTTATCGAATGCCGGTTGGCACATCTCGACGAAATTTATGGTTTTTGTCCGCTGTTAACTTATAAAAGAAAGCCCCAAAATCACCAGTTTGTGCATTTTACCACCTCTCATTTGATTTGCAGCGTATTTGCCTATGCCGGCGGGCTGCGGAGTGTTCTCTCCTTTCTTGGTACAATTTCCTTATGCAGGAACGCCGTTCTCCACTGCCCTCCCCAGACCGTATGGGGATGTTGATTGCTTCGGTGCTGTTGACCTTTGCCCTTTCACGGTTGATCGAAACCCCCGGGCTCACCCTCAGCCTGAGCCTGCCCGGTTTTTATTACGCCTTTCCCATCACCCTCGGCTCGTTCATGACCCTCTTCGCCGCCGCACTCACCGCTGCCGGAATGGACTGGATCACTCGTGAGCATCCTTCCGCTGCCGAACGCGCCAGCCGGGAACACCTGCTTCTGCCCACCCTGACAACCTTTGTGCTGGGCGCGCCACTCGCACTCCTTGCCGACAGCCAGGCATGGTGGATTGGTTTCGTTTTTGGCGCAATCCTGCTCACCGCTGTCTGTGTCGCGGAATATATATCGGTTGACCCATCCACTCCTTTTTACGGACCCGCCCGCGCCGGATTGACCGCCGTGGCATATGCCTTGTTCCTCGTCCTTGTTACATCGCTTCGCTTCTCAGGCGCGCGTATGGTGTTGGTCATCCCTGCCGCTTTTTTTGCCGCAGCGTTAATCAGCCTGCGCATCCTGCACCTCGACGGTACAGACCGCTGGGACTTTCCCTGGGCATTCGGCATCGGGCTGATCTGCGCCCAGATCGGCGCGGGCTTGCATTACTGGCCTCTTTCGCCCATCCAATTTGGGCTGGCGCTTACCGGACCACTTAACGCATTGACTCTGCTCTCCATGAGCCTTTCCGAAAACACTCCCTTGCGCCGCGCTGTGGCAGGTCCATTGCTGATATTATTGGGGGCATGGGGGGCTGCGGCCTTTCTATAACATGCGATCTCTGACGCTGACAACCGAACAGATGCAACAGATGATTGCCCATGTGGCTTCACAGGTTCCGCTCGAAGCCTGCGGCCTGTTGGCGGGTAAAAACTCGCAGGTTGAATCCGTGATCGAAGTGACGAACCAGGCTCAAAGTCCGGTGCGATTCGTGATGGATTCCATCGAGCAGTTACACGCCTTTGAGTGGATCGAATCTCAAGGCTTGGACCTGCTCGGAATCTACCACTCGCATCCTGCCGGACCCGAAACTGTCTCGCCAACCGACATCGCAGACTCCGCCTATGCGGTGGTGCAGGTCATCCTCTCACGAGCCAATGGCGACTGGCGCATCCGCGGTTTCTGGATCGAGAACGACGGGTATTACGAAGTGCCATTGGAAACAAGCAACCCCGCCTAGGTTTTTGGGTTTTTATCTTTGCTTAAATGGAATATGACCAACTCTTGGAGGAGTTTTGATGCAAATCGTTCTTGACCTTTTGGCAATCCTGCTGGCGTATATGCTGGGGTCTGTGCCTTTTGGTTTACTGGTCGTAAAACTGACGACGGGGAAGGATATCCGCGAGATCGAAAGCGGGCGCACCGGTGGGACGAACGCCATGCGCGCCGCCGGGTTCTGGGCGGGGTTCTCCACCGCCATGCTCGACATTTTGAAAGGCGCGGCGGCGGTCTGGCTGGCAAAGTTCGTTACCCCCGATCACCACCTAATCCACGTTCTTGCCCCATTGGCAGCGATCATCGGTCATAATTATTCGATCTTTCTGCCGGAGCGCGATGAAAACGGAAAATTCCTGCGTTTACGCGGCGGGGCGGGCGGAGCGCCGTCAGTCGGCGGAGCAATGGGCATTTGGCCCGGCTCGATCCTCATCATCCTGCCGCTCGGTATGTTGACCTTTTTCACCATCGGCATCGCATCGGTCACCACCATGGCAGTGGCATTGTTCGCAACCATTGCATTCGCCATCCGCGCCTCGCAGGGACTCATGCCCTGGATAGACGTATTGTACGGTGTCGGCGCCGAGATTTTATTGATCTGGGCGCTGCGACCCAATATCAAAAAATTGCTCGAAGGCAACGAACGGATCGTGAAATACAGCCTGAATGGGTGGTTGAAGGCAGGGAAGGAAAATCAGCAGGAAAAGAAAGAATCATAAAAAATCGCCTCCGAAGTGAAAGACATCGGAGGCGATTTTTATAAGATCGTACAACTTGCGCAGCGTATGTTGGTATTATTGCGCGGGATGACGATTATCCCTTGATCAACCTGCTCTTCATTCCCGCAAGGACAGCTTGGGCGCGATTGGGTTGATGCAGTTTCTCGAGGATGCTCTTGGCGTGGGTGCGGATGGTCTCTTCGCTAACGCCGAGGTGGGAGGCGATCTGTTTGTAGGTGTTGGGGGTTGCCATCCATTCCAGCACTTCCAGTTCGCGGTGGGTCAATGAGACGGCGGGCACGGGCTGGGGTTTCATGCGGTCCAGAACCTTTTTCATCACATCGGGATGCAGGTAGGTTTCACCATGGATCACGGAATTGATCCCGCGCACCAACTCGCCCGGCTCGATATTCTTTAAGACGTATCCATCAATGCCAGCCGCGATTAGATCGAAGACCCGGTCGTCCACTTCGGTGCCGGTGAGCATCATGATCTTGATCTTTGGATTCGACTTTCGCAAGGTGAGCGCCATCTCCTGCCCGTCCATCTCAGGCATGATGAGGTCTACGAGGATGATATCGGGCTGGAGGTTTTTTGCCGCTTCCAATCCGATTCGTCCATTTTCCGCTTCGCCGACGACCTCGATGCCTGGTTCCAGACGAAGGACCATTGCCAGCCCCTTGCGGACCACGGCATGGTCGTCCACGATCAGGAGGCGGATGGGGTCAGGCATGGTGGTGTCCGTTGTGGATGGGGAGGGTGATCATGATGCGCGTGCCGGCGTTGGGACGTGAAGCGAGTTCGAATTCGCCACCCAGGGCATGCGCCCGTTCCTGCATACCATGCAAACCAAAATGTTCGCGGTTTTGGCTGCGCGAAAGGGCAATGGATGGGTCGAAGCCTTTCCCTTCATCGGAGACGACCAGATAGACATCATCATCCGAAACGGTCAGACATAACCGCGCGGACTGCGCCCCTGAATGCCGGGCGGAATTTGCCAGCGCCTCCTGCGCCATGCGGTAGACTGTGCGTCTCATGCCGGGGGAAAGCGAGTTGAAGTCTCCATTGTTGTTGAAGATGATGCTGAAGGATCTGGGGCGGCAGCAGCTATTGATGTAATTCGTCAGGTCTGCCATGAAGAGTTCGATGGTGAGCGCCGATGGCCACAGGTCGAAGATGGAGCGGCGGACTTCGTCGTGGGCGGAATTGGCGAGCGAGCGCAGTTCGATCAATTCCTGGCGGACGTCTTCGGCTTTTTGCGGGAGCATGGTGATGCAGGCGTCAAGCGAATAAGCAATGCCGAAAAGCGATTGAGCGACCGTGTCGTGGATGTCGCGGGCGATGCGGTTGCGTTCGGTTTCGACGGCGAGGCGTCGGGCGCGGTCAATGCACAGGATGGTGGTGCCAAGCGCGAGCGCAGCCTGATTCGCAACCGTCATGAGGGTCGATTCACGCTCGGGTGTCAGCCCAGACTCCTCGACCAGTAAAATCCCCACGGGGTGTTCCCTCAAATAAAGCGGAAGAACGAACCACCTATATTGGTTGAGCCAGCGGCCGAGCTGCGTATCCATGATCAGGGGCTGGTTTTCCGAAATGAAACTGTTACGGGTCAGCAGGGATTTGATAAGTTCGCCATTTTCAGATTTCAGGGGGAGCGGGTTGGGTTTTGGAAAATCATCCTGCGGGGGATAAACCTGCCAGCCGCCCAGTTCTTCGCGGGCGGGGTCTACGAGGGCGACGATGGCTTTTGAAAAACCGAGTTCGGTGGTGACTGCTCCGAGAACGCGTTCCTGAACCGAGAGCAGGTCCGGCGCGGCTTGAAGCAAAACGGTGAGGTCGTGGATGATCTCCAGTTGCCTGTGCGCATCAGCAATGGTTTCGTTGGCTTTGTTGACCGATTTAAGCAGGGTGGATGGGTATGCAAATAACAGGGGAAGGATCCAGACGCCTGTGACATGCATGGCGAAAACCGTTTCGTTCTGTGGGACGATGAACTGCATCAGGATCAATAAAATGGTGAAAAAGAAGGAGGAGGATAGCGCGCCGCGTACTTGAAAGAAGAATGCTCCTGCCAACAGCGGGCTGAGGGCGTATAGGTAATAGGGACTGTTGATCCCTCCGCTCATTGCCAGAAGCGCTACGGAGAAAAGAATATCCACGCCGAGGAATGCCGGGTGGTCGAGAACTGCTTTATTCAAGTTTCGATTAAAGGCGGATACGATGGTGTTCGCGGCAAGCGCGAGCGCAAGCGGCGGAAGCGCGGCAATAAATTCCGCTCTTGTTCCAAAAGCGAACAATGCGGGGAAGAGGGACGCCCACCGATAAATGATTAAGAAGATAAATACACGGTTTGAGCGGAACAGGGTGTCAATGCGATTGAGCATGGGAATTGCCAGTCTTGGAAACCGGACATTAAATCCTGAAATGGATTATATCCGAATTGATCTCTCCCCCGAGCGGGGGAGGACAAAATCCCGCGGCGGGGGAATGGCGGGATATACCTCAGTTCATTATCATTTGCCTGTCCCAAAGGAGGCACAAATGACCGATGTAATCAAGGAAGACCAGGTGTTGGATTGTTCTGGAATGCTCTGCCCCATGCCGGTGGTGAAGACCACCAAGGCGATCAAGGAACTGCAATCGGGGCAAATCTTGAAGATGGTTGCCACCGACCCCGGCGCCCCGCCTGATATGGAGGCATGGAGCCGCCAGACCGGCAACGAGTTGTTGCGTTCGACCACGGAAGATGGAAAGTTTATCTTCTATTTGCGAAAAAAATAGTTCCATCCTTTTCAACTTTAATATTTCAGGAAAGAGGTTGACATGTCGAAATCTGACCCGAACGCCCCGAAGCGACTTGCTTTGATCGCCAGTAAGGGAACATTGGATTGGGCCTACCCTCCGTTCATTCTTGCCAGCGCGGCTGGCGCGATGGGCTGGGAGGTGGGCATTTTCTTCACCTTTTATGGGCTGCCGCTTTTGAAACCGAAACTTTCTGCTGAAGTGACACCTGTGGGCAATCCTGCCATGCCGATGAAAATGCCTTTCGGTCCCGAAGGATTCCAAAACATTAATTGGCCCATTCCACAAATGATCATGACCAATGTGCCAGGCTTTAACGCATTGGCAACGAATCTGATGAAACAGACCTTTGAAAATAAAGGCGTTGCTTCCGTTGAAGAGCTGCGCAACATGTGCGTGGATCTTGATGTGCGTATGATCGGCTGCCAGATGACGATGGATGTCTTCGGCTTCAAGCGCGAGGACTTCATCAAGGAATGCGAGATCGGCGGCGCGGCAACCTTCCTGGAATATGCCGCGGACGCGGATGTGCAGTTGTTTATCTAATAAAAAAGTAGGTCACGCTTCAAGCGTGACCTACAGG
>DAOTXI010000473.1:0-2730 GCA_034435475.1 Anaerolineales bacterium | reverse complement strand
TCCCTGAAGGGACCTTTCGCATGGGCGCGCTCGACCCTGAAGAACAGCGCGACGAAAAGCCCGATCACAATGTGACTATGAAAGCCTTTTGGATGGATAAACTCGAAGTGACCAACGCCATGTACGCGCTCTGCGTGCAAGACGGCGCCTGCGAGCCTCCGCAAACTTTCAAATCCCAGTCCCGCGAATCATATTTTAACAACGCCGAGTTCAACGATTACCCGGTCGTATATGTAACTTCGTACCAGGCAGAAACCTACTGCAAATGGGCTGGTCGCCGCCTGCCCACCGAAGCCGAATGGGAATACAGCGCGCGCGGCAACGACTTCCGCACCTACCCCTGGGGCGATGAACGCCCGGATTCTTCGCGCGGCAACTTCAACTACTTTGTCGGCGACACCACCCGTGTGGGCAGCTATCCCGCCGGAGCCAGCCCGTTCGGAGTGCTCGACCTCGCTGGCAATGTCGCTGAATGGGTGCAGGATTATTATGACGCCGATTACTATGCCCAGGGCGTAACTGTCAACCCGACCGGTCCCGGCGCGCGCAGTGAATTCTTCAATCGCGTCGTGCGTGGCGGCACCTTCCAGGATGTCTTCGACGATGTGCGCCTTGCCAACCGCGCCTCTGTCCGCGGCTCGAACCCGCAGGCAGATGATATCTACTCTGCGGATTATCTCGGCGAATTCTCACCCAAGATCGGATTCCGCTGCGCCTCAGACTAAGCCGGAACCTGAATCAGCAACCCAAGCCGTCGGTTTTCGCCGACGGCTTTTTTTATTGACGCTCATTTTTCGCTATGGTATTATCCGACCTGCAACTAAATAGCCCGTAAGACACTCTTATCCAGAGAGGCGGAGGGAACGGCCCTGCGATGCCTCGACAACCGGATTTAGTTCAGTAGTTGATTAGTTGATTAGTTAAATAGTTGAACATTTGCCAACTACGAAACTTTCAAACTACATAACTACAAAACCATTTCACGGTGCCAATTCCGACAGGATACGCTGGAAGATGAGAGGGTAGCCAAAGCATTGCTTGAATTGCCCTTTCTGCATGTCTGGAAGGGCAATTTTCATTCTCAAGGAGAAACACAAATAATGAGCAATACCTTTATGACCTCCTCCAAACTGATGTTCACTTCTGAATCAGTGACGGAAGGACACCCCGACAAGATCTGCGACCAGGTCTCAGATGCAGTGCTGGATGCCTGTCTCGAACAGGACCCGCGCTCGCGCGTGGCTTGCGAAACCGCTGTCAAAACCGGTTACGTGATGCTGTTGGGCGAGATCACCACCAACGCCCAGTTCAATTACGATGAACTCGTCCGCAAGACCGTCAACGAGATCGGCTACGACTCGAGCGAAAAAGGCTTCGACGGTTCGTCCTGCGGCGTGCTGGTCGCCATCGCCAAGCAGTCCGGCGATATCGCCATGGGCGTCAATCAAGCGCTCGAAACCCGCGATGGTCATCACATGACTGACGAAGAAGTGGAAACCATCGGCGCCGGCGACCAGGGCATGATGTTCGGTTACGCCTGTAACGAAACCCCCACCCTCATGCCGATGCCGATCTACCTCGCGCATAAACTGACCCGCAAGCAGAGCGAACTCCGCAAGAGCGGCGCGATCAAATGGCTGCGCCCCGATGCCAAGAGTCAGGTGACAATCGAGTATTCCAAGGGCAAGCCCGTCCGCGTGGATACCGTGCTCATCTCGACCCAACATGCGCCGGATGTCTCGCAGAACGAGATCACCGAAGTCATCACCGAAGAACTCATCATGAAGACCCTGCCCAAGGAGTTCGTGGACAAAAACCTCAAGGTCTTCGTCAACCCGACCGGGCGCTTCGTGGTCGGCGGTCCGATGGGCGATGCGGGTGTGACCGGGCGCAAGATCATCGTGGATACCTACGGCGGCATGGGTCGTCATGGCGGTGGCGCGTTCTCCGGCAAAGACCCCACAAAGGTGGACCGCTCCGCGGCGTATGCGGCTCGTTATGTGGCGAAGAACGTTGTTGCCGCGGGTCTGGCTGACCGCGTTGAAGTTCAGGTCGCCTACGCCATCGGTGTGGCGCATCCGCTCTCCGTCAACGTGGAGACCTTCGGCACCTCCAAGATCGCCGATGACAAGATTGCCAAATTGATAGATGAACACTTCGATCTGCGCCCCGGCGCGATCATCCGCGATCTCGGTCTGCGCAAGCCGATCTACCGCAAGACGGCAGCTTATGGTCACTTCGGACGCGACGACATCGAATTCCCCTGGGAACGCCCCGACAAGGCTGACGCTTTGAAGAAAGCGGCTGGGGTGTAGTTCACAGCGAGTAGAAAGTGAAAAGTAAAAGCGCCTCTGAGAGATCAGGGCGCTTTTGAATTTCGCGCTTTGCGCATTAGGGCTTCTCCAACCCATGCGCTGTTAGCAATGCTTCATCCCCCAAAATCTCCGCAGTCAATCCGTCCGCCACCACACGTCCCTCATCCATCACGACGGTACGGGGGAAGAGTTCCTGCACCAGTTTCATATCATGGGTGGAAACCAGCATGGTGATGGGCAGGTCACGCAGAAGATTAATCAACGTCCGGCGCGCGCGGGGGTCGAGTCCTGCCGAGGGTTCATCCAATACCAATAAACTCGGTTGCATCGAAAGGACGGTCGCGATGGCGATGCGTTTCTTCTCCCCCACACTCAGGTGATGCGATAAACGATCTCGATACGAAGACATGCGCAC
>DAOTXI010000472.1:0-4900 GCA_034435475.1 Anaerolineales bacterium | reverse complement strand
GAGGAATTGCGCTTCTTCTCCGACAGGTACAACGGTGAGTCCGAACGGAGGCTCGTTCTTTTTCTTGCTCGACTTTTTCCCGACCTCGGTGGCAATCTTTGCCACGAGTTTGTTGGACGCAATGCCCACGCTTGAGGGTAGATTCAACTCGGCCCGGATGGACAGTTGCAGGTCGAGGGCGAGGTGGGTTTTGTCCGCTTGAATATCGGAGATGTCGAGAAAGGCTTCATCTATGGAAATCTGTTCGACGAGGGGAGTTAAAGCCCGCAGTTTTTCCATCACCTTTTCGGAGTACTCACTGTAGAGCCTGTGCCTGCCCGATACGATGATGAGGTCGCGGCATAGGCGAATTGCGCGGGACATGGGCATGGCAGAACGGATACCAAGCGCACGCGCCGCATACGAACACGAAGCCACCACGCCGCGCTCATCGGGCTTGCCGCCGACGGCAAAGGGCTTGCCGCGCAATTGCGGATTTTGAATCTCTTCAACGGAGCAATAGAAGGCATCCAGGTCGAGATGCAGGATGGCGCGGGACATGGTTATATTATACGGCGGGGGAATTTGTTGTGAATTCATTATTGAACAATTATTAAAGAAAAGTTATACTTGGGAAGCGTATAGTCAAACGGGAACTTTTAATCGAACATTCACGTCCACACCCTGATTTGGCTTGATGGAGGAAGAAATGAGATTTGCTCTAAGAACGATTTCTATTATGCTCCTGCTGGCGGTCTTGATGACCCTTGTGCCCGGCGGGACGACAACCGCAAGCGCGGCAACCTGCTATTGGGCGCAGTTCATTGCCGACGTCACCATCCCGGATGGGACGAATTTTGCGGCAAATACCGCTTTCAAAAAGACCTGGCGGATCAAGAACATCGGTTCGTGCGCCTGGAACAGCAACGATGTTTCCTTGATCTTCGACAGCGGCGAACGCATGGGCGCGCCCGCTTCACTTGCCATGCCGACGACGGTCGCTCCCGGTCAGACGGTGGACATCACGGTGGATATGACCTCGCCCGCCAATGCCGGTCATTATTTCGGGTATTGGAAGTTCAAGACCGCGCAGGGAACCACCTTTGGCATCGGCTCAACCGCCAATAAATCCTTCTGGGTCGAAATTTACGTCAATTCCACTTCGACAGCGGGATACGATTTCACTGCCAATGCCGCTTTGGCGTCCTGGTCGAGCGGAGCCGGAGCCTTTACCTTCCCCGCCGCTGATAACAGCGCCAACGGTTTTGCCTTCAAAGTGGATCAACCCAAACTTGAAAGCGGTGTGACCGCCTCGCAGGCTGGTTTGTTGATGGGTCCGAATAATGTCACGAACGGATTCGTCAAAGCGGTTTACCCCGCCTTCCGCGTTCAGAGCGGCGACCGCTTCCAGGCAACCATCGGCTGCGAATCTGGCGCGACGAATTGCTACGTTTCATACAGCCTGTATTACAAGATCGGCAGCGGCGCGGAGACGACCTTCTGGACCTTCCGCGAGAAATATGAAGGCTGGACGTATAACGTCAACCTCGACTTAAGCAAATTTGCCGGGCAGGATGTAACTTTCATTCTCGTCACCTCTGCCTACGGTTCTCCGACCGGCGACCGGGCTTTATGGGTTAACCCGATCATTGCGCGGGCAGGCGGCGGCACGCCCCAGCCGACCGTTACTGGCACGCCGCCCACCGCCGTGCCAACGACAACGGGGACGGTTCAACCCAGCGCCTGTGACCGCGCCCAGTTCATCTCCGATGTGACGGTTCCGGACGGCACCTCCTTCGCGCCCGGCGCATCCTTCAACAAGACCTGGCGTTTGAAGAACGTCGGCTCTTGCACCTGGACCAACTACTCCATCATGTTCGATACCGGCGAAAAGATGGGCGGACCCGACTCCGCGCTCATCCCCGCTTCGGTTGCCCCCGGTCAGACTGTGGATATCACTCTGACGTTGACCGCCCCAACAGCGGCTGGCACATATCGTGGATACTGGAAACTCAAGAATAGCACCGGCGTTCCGTTCGGCATCGGCTCGGCTGGCACGAAATCCTTCTGGGTCGAGATCAAGGTGACTGGCACAGCCGTATCATCCACGCCATCAACGCCTTCCACTCCCTCCACGCCGATCACACCGGGCACGCCTGCAACACCCATTCCCGGAACGGTTTATGACTTTGCTGCCAATGTCTGTGTGGCAAAATGGTACAGCGGCGCAGGCGAACTTCCCTGCCCCGGAACAGATGGCGATGCGAAAGGCTTTGTTCTCATCTCGAACCCTTCAAAGATGGAAACCGGCGCAAATGATCCACGCACGGGGTTGATCACCTTTCCGCAGAACATCAACAACGGTTACATCCAGGGTATTTATCCCTCCTATCTTGTAAAGGCTGGCGATAAATTCCGCGCCACCATCGGTTGTGAAGCGGGCGCGACATCCTGCTACGTCGTCTTCCGCCTCGATTATTCAGAGTCCGGAACCACGTCCATCATTACCTATTGGGCGTTCGTCGAGAAATTCGAAGGTCAGGTTTACAATGCCGATATTGACCTCTCCTCGCTTGCCGGGAAGAATATCAAATTCATCCTGACCGTGCTTTCCACAGGCTCGGCGGCGGGCGACCGCGCGCTCTGGGTTGCGCCGATGATCTATAACGCATCTTCATCGTCTTCACCGGCAACGACCGCTCCGGCAACCGCAACGCCAACGAACACTACAGCGGCGCCAACAAATACCGGAGCCGCCCCAACTGAAACTCCATCACCCACGGCAACCGGGACGCCCACACCGACCAACACACCGTAACCGGATACGAATCAAAGTTCCCGTCGTCTTACAGGCAGCGGGAACTTTTTTTGAGATGGAGACTTAATGAGACGAATCTTCACCCTGGGTTTGATCTTCCTTACAGCCTGCGCCTCCGCCCCGACTCCCGCTTCTTACTTCGACTCCGCGCCTGTCACGCCTACCCAGGCTTTGAGTCAAACGCCGGAGGCGCTCCCCGCGGCGACCGATCCTGCCCCAGTAATGGAATCAGTTCCCGGGTCCATGCCTGAGACGGGCGAATTGTATTTCTTCCTCCAGCCCCGCAGCGGCGGCGGGTCCATCGAACTGGTGAAAGTATCCGCCGCCTGCATCACCGACCCGGTCAACTGCCCGCCGCTGGAAAAGATTTCGGTGCCCTTTGCATTCAATTTCACCATCAACACCCTAGCCTGGTCGAAGAACGGCAGGTATGCTGCATTTTCATATTCATCCAGTCCGAATGGCACGCCGACCCAGTTATGGGTTTTCGATGCGAACGCCAAAACCTGGACGTCCATTGCGGAATTTCCCTTTATCGATCCGCCCTTTTGGTCGCCGGATGGGACGTGGATCGCCTTTCGCGTTCAGGACGGCGTTGGCGGCGAGGATTTGTACATTGTCCGCCCGGATGGGAGCGAGTTGAAACGTATCTCTGCCGATCTTCCAGTTGAAGGTCGCCCCTATATTATGGACGGCTGGTACACGGAAAATGTCATCATGCGCTCCGCCCTGCCTGGCGCCAATGGAGATATTTACCTCGTCCGCGCCACGAACGGACAGGCTCGCCCGATGTTCGAAACCCTGCTGACCAAGGCGCAATTCATCGCCTCGCCTGATGCGGGGTTTTTCGCTTACGATGACTACGACTACAACTCACAGGTCCATTTCGTGAAAGTCATGGAGCCTGATGGCGCGAACCCTGTGACGATTGCTCAATTTACAGGCGGTTCGATCTATCCCATGATCTGGTCGCCGGATTCGCATTTCCTAGCGTTCAATTATTACGGTAACCTGACCAGCGGGAATCCCACTGCCGAGGTATTCATCATTCCACGCACTGGCGGGGAGTTGAAATCTGTTTATAAGGGCAATACAGTTGGGCGTTTGTTGTTCTCGCCAAATGGAAAATATTTGCTGATCGAAGAGACGACATCCGCCTCGGGTGGGCATCTCTTTCTAGCGGACCTGGCAACGTTCACTGTTGGCAGGTTGCAGGCTCCCGGTCTCTCCACGGATTTCGATTGGTATGCCCCGTCCTGGCGTCCGTGACGTTGGCTCGACAGTCGGTTATAAAAAGGATGGGGTATGCAACATACTTCATTGATGAAATATTTGCGATTTATTCTCCCTTTGCTGTTGTTGGGGGCATTGCTGGTGTTTCTGCCTTCTGTAAAGGCGCAGGAGTTTGGTCCCACGCCCACCCTGGGCGCGCCGCCCAACCCGGCGGATATCATCAATGCGGTCAATGCCCTTCGGCTTTCTTATGGTTTGCCCGCCCTATATGCGCACCCGGTCTTGATGCAAATTGCGCAGGAGCAAGCCAGTGGCATCGCTTCAGGTCTGCCGGGGCATTGGCGCCCAAACGGGATGACGCTGGGACAGTGGATGATGTCGTTGGGGTATCCGCTTTCAGGCGACCTGACGCAGGACGGTTATCGTTCTGAGAATTGGGGTCCGGCAATGACGGCTGAGGATGCGGTCCAGATGTGGCTTGGGGACGACCTGCACACGAATACCATGCTCTCCCAATACCGAAGCGATATTGGAGCCGGTGTCGCCGTCGGGGATGGGGAGTTTATCGTGGTGATCGAAACCGCCCTGCAAACAACCAGCGGACAGATGCAATCGAATGCCGGGGCGATCCTGACGGGCATCCCACAGACGAAGATGGCGATCAACCAAATGGAAACTCAGGCGGCGATCAACGGCGTCCTGCCGCAATACTCGATCCCTGTCGTGTTGAATACGCCCTTTCCGAATGGGCGGGTATATCACGAAGTTCTATATGGGCAGACACTTTGGAGCATTGCCATTGCTTATGGTACGACCATTAAACAGATTCAGGGATTGAACAACCTCGGAGATGACACCACCCTATATGAG
>DAOTXI010000471.1:0-3855 GCA_034435475.1 Anaerolineales bacterium | reverse complement strand
CGGCTTGGAATACACCGGCGTGGCTCCGTTCCATACTGTTTATTTGCACGGACTCATCCGCGACGAACACGGACGCAAAATGTCCAAGACCTATGGCAACGTAATCGATCCGCTCACCGTGATGGACGAACTCGGCACCGATGCGCTGCGCTTTACGCTGTTGGTGGGTGCCACGCCCGGCAACGACATGAATCTTTCTGTGAAGAAAGTGGAAGCGAACCGCAACTTCGCCAACAAAGTGTGGAACGCGGGACGTTTCGTGATCAACGCGATCAATACGCTTCAACCCGGTGCCGAGCTTGGTGACTACACCCTAGCCGACTCTTGGATCTGGGCTCGTCTGCAAAATCTCATCCGTGATGTGGAGCGCCAATTCCAGAACTTCCAATACGGGCAAGCTGGTCAACAGATCTATGACTTCCTCTGGGCAGACTTTGCTGACTGGTACGTGGAGATTGCCAAGCAGGAATTAAACTCATCCCCTGAAGGGGACGCTTCGCAGGGTGGACCTCGCGCCGCCCGCGCTGCTCACACCCTCGCGCGTGTCTTTGACATGACCCTGCGCCTCTTGCATCCCTTTACTCCATTTGTAACGGAAGAGATCTGGGGGCACCTCCGCACCGCCTTGCGAGAATCTCCGCTGGCAGAGTTGTACAAGTCTCAACGTGAGGCGTTGATCGTAGCGCGTTGGCCTGACCCGCGTGACCCCGAAGGCTGGGAAGCGGATAAGATCGCCGACTTCGAACTCATTCAAGAGATCGTGCGCTCCATCCGCAACCTGCGCGCAGAAAAGAATGTGGCGCCCTCCAAAAAGATCGCCGCATCCATTTCTGCTGGCGCCAAAGCAGACTTGCTCAATGAGCAAGCCAAAGTCATCGCCTCTCTTGCGGGGTTGGACAATTCACAACTCACGATTCACGCTTCACTCGTCAATAAGCCTGCTGACTCCGCCGCCCTCGTGGTCGGCTCAGTAGAAATCTACCTCCCGCTCGCAGGCATGGTAGACCTCGCCAGCGAAAAGACCCGCCTCGAAAAAGAACTCAAGGAAGCCGAGTCTCACATTCAGCGTTTGGAAAATCTGCTCGGCGGCGACTTCGCCAACAAAGCCCCTGCCGCGCTCATCCAAAAAGAGCGCGACAAGTTAGCCGCGTATAAAGATACTGCCGCGAAGATCAAGTCGCAGTTGATTTAGAAATAAAATCCCCGCCAAATTGGTGGGGATTTTATGATCATTAGGTTTTCTTTTTCAAATCACGGATAAATTCCTCGACCTCTTTTTGGTCTCCGTATCGGATGCCACCGCCCAAGTCAAGATATTTTTGATAGTCGGCAATTTCCAACCGATGATTACTCTTTTTGTTCCAAGCAATAGCACGATTGTAATAAGCGTCAATATAATCCGGTTTGAGGCGGATTGCTTCGCTGTAATCTTTGATTGCCCCCACAAAATCACCCTTATCCATCCGTGCCATACCACGATTGTTGAACGCCATGGCAAAATCCGACTTAATATGGATAGCTTCTCTGAAATCTTTGATCGCTCCAATAATATCGCCTTTATCCTTTTTCACGGCGCCACGATTGTTAAACGCCATGGCGAAATCCGGCTTGAGACGAATGGCTTCGTTATAATCTTTGATCGCTCCCTCGAGATCACCCCTAGCCTCTATCACAACGCCGCGATTGAGGAATGCATCGGTATAATCTGGCTTTAGACGGATGGCTTCGGTGTAATCTTTGATCGCTCCGTCCAGATTACCCTTAGCCTTTTTTGCATTGCCACGATTGAAGAATACATCGGTATAATCCGGCTTTAGACGGATGGCTTCGGTGTAATCTTTGATCGCTCCGTCTAGATCACCTCTAGCCTCTATCACAGTGCCGCGATTGTTATAGGCCTCGGCAAAATCCGGTCTGAGCCGGATGGCTTCGTTGTAATCATTGATCGCTTCCTCCAGATCACCCTTAGCCTTTTTAGCATTGCCGCGATTGTTATAGTCCTCGGAAAAATCAGGTCCGAGCCGGATGGCTTCGTTGTAGTCATTGATCGCTTCCTCCAGATCACCCTTATCCATTTTCGCATTGCCGCGATTGAGGAATACATCGGTATAATTTGGCTTAAGACGGATGGCTTCGTTGTAATCTTTGATCGCTTCCTCTAAATCGCCTTTATCCATTTTCGCAGTGCCACGATTGTAGAACGCCATAGCATCATCAGGTTTGAGACGAATAACTTCGTTGTAATCCTTAATCGCTCCCTCCAGATCACCCTTATCCATTCGTACAGAACCTCGATTGTTGTATGCACTAGAATAATCTGGCTCGAGACGGATGGCTTCATCGTAATCTTTGATTGCGCCGACCAAATCACCCTTGTCCTTTTTTGTAGCGCCGCGATTGTAGTGCGCCCCGGCATAATCTGGCTCGAGACAGATGGCTTCGTTGTAATCTTTGATCGCTTCATCTAGATCACCCTTAGCCTTTTTCGCAGTGCCGCGATTATTGAATGCCATGGCAAAATCTGGCTTGATACGAATGGCTTCATTGTAATCTTTAAGCGCTCCTTCTAGATCGCCCTTATCCATCCGCACAGCGCCACGATTGTTGTACGCCATGGCAAGATCCGGCTTGATACGAATGGCTTCGTTGTAATCTTTGATCGTTTCATCCAGATCGCCCTTGTCTTTTTTCAGATTGCCGCGATTGAGGAATGCCTCGGCAAAATCCGGCTTGAGACGGATGGCTTCGTTGTAATCTTTGATCGCTCCATCTAAATCGCCTTTGTCATAACGAGCAAGTCCGCGATTAATGTATGCACCAGCATAATCTGGCTTAAGATCGATTGCTTTGGTATAGCAACTTATTTTTTCATCTAAATCAACACCCTGATACCCTTTTTCAAACCACTCTTGCGCTGTCAATTCTTTTTCTTTTACCGGCTCTGCCTTACTTGCAGCAACCTGCTGTTTCTGCGATGCTTTTTGCACAGTTGGCGAAACAGGGTGTTTGACAACATCCAAAGAAACGTTCAGGTATCGGTTTCGCAATCTGTCCATCGCTTCGCTGAAATAACTTGCCGGAACGTCGTATCCCGCATATTTCTTCAGCAGTTCCAGTTTGCCGGTTAACTTTCCTGAGATATATGGGTCGCTGAAGTTGAAGCCCTCAAAGAATAAAGGCACAATATTCCTTCTTTCATCCAAAGCAGCCTCTATCTCAAATCGAACCCAATCTTTTGGCTCATTAATCCGCTCCAACATGGAAGGAGTTAGTACTAAGATAAAGTGAGCCCGTGAACGGATATTCTCAAGAATAATCTGTTCAAAATCACCGCTATTTATACTTTCAAAATCAAAAAACACATCATAGCCATGGGATGTCAGGTTTTGATAAATCGCCAATACCCATGGAAGGTTGGTACGTCGGTAACTGATGAAGACGGTCTTCTCGATTTGTCCCATAAAACCTCTTTGGTTTCACTTTGCCAAATTATACTTGCATCAATTATAAATTTAATCTAATTCCCTAATCGACTTCGACAACAATCCACCAAAACCCAACAACCCGCCGAAGAACACAGTAAACAAGAATATAGATGACATCCCCGCGCCAGGACCTGTGCCAACCAACAAACCAAATGATCATTGAACACATATCAAGTTCAACTTAGCCGCATACAAAGATACCGCAAAGAAGATCAAAGCATAACTGAGTTAAAAATGTAGGTCACGCCTGAAGCGTGACTTACTCTTGTTTCATCAACTCATCCATCTTACGGATAAACCCATCCGGGTCCTTGAAAAAATTCGCCACATGGATCATCCCCGTGCGGATCAGCGCCATCGCCTTGGGTTC
>DAOTXI010000470.1:0-3468 GCA_034435475.1 Anaerolineales bacterium | reverse complement strand
ACCTACAACGGCCCGGTCATCAACAAGTCCTCCTACAATGATTTCAAGAACTTCAACGAGGAGATCTCGCAGGCAGGCGGCAAGTTCCTGACCGGCGGCCATGTGAAGACCGGCGGCATGTTCGACAAGGGTTACTTCTGTGAACCAACCTTCGTCACCGACCTGCCGTTCAGCCATCGCCTGTGGCAGTATGAGATGTTCCTGCCCATCACCACCATTGGCAAAGTGGACAGTCTCGAAGAGGCCATGAAAATCGCAAACAGCGTCAACTACGGCCTGACCGCGGGCTTCTACGGTTCGCCCGCCGAGGCCAAGTGGTTCTTCGATAACATCGAAGCCGGTGTGACCTACGCCAACCGCCCGCAGGGCGCGACCACCGGCGCGTGGCCCGGCTTCCAACCCTTCGGCGGCTGGAAAGGCTCCGGCGCGAGCGGCAAGAACGGCGGCGGATACTACTACGTCCAGCTTTACATGCACGAGCAGATCCAGACACTGGTCAAGCCCGCGAAGGCGGCTCCGGCGAAGAAGATAGCCAAGAAAGTTGTGAAAAAGGTTGTAAAGAAAGCGGCAAAAAAAGCGGGGAAGAAAAAGAAGTAATCAGTGACGAGTAACGAGAGAGCCTCCCGGAGTTAATTCGGGAGACTTTTTTGATTCGGAATAATTGCAAGAAGTCGAATAAAATAAGATTAAAGCAGATATATCTTCGTCCGCCATCTGTTGATGGAACACTTCGCTGAAATGTAAGTGGAAGATAACACCCATTGATATTTGAATAAAGTAAGTCCGAAAATAAGCCCAATTTCCCTCGCGTTTTGGGCAAAAAATGGAACTTTCAATTTTCAAAACTCAATAAATTACATGAACTACAGCCAAAGACCCTGGCTACAGCGGTCTCATCCGCCTGCCGAACAAACGCCAGAAGCTCCTCTGGGCCCACGAGAAGTTTGCGAGCGAGTATTAGAGCGGCGCGCAGGATATTTGTCACTTCCAGGTTTCGAATCCCGCCGTATAATTAGCGAAATTACAGGTTACCCAAACCGCTTTACCAAAGAGAAGCAAATGTATATACCCAAACCCCTGCAATGGGACGACGCTCTCACCACCGGTGACGACACCATCGACGATCAGCATAAATTCCTCGTGGACACGTTGAATACGCTCGGCGAAGCCATCAACGAAGGTCACGGTATCGAGATCATCTCGCGCATCCTTGGGCGCCTGCGGTTTTACGCCGGGTGGCACTTTGGGCGCGAGGAAGAATGCTTCGAGCAGTATCACTGCCCCGCCGCGGAGATCAACATAAAGGCGCACCGCAAATTCACCGATAAGTTCGACCTGTACCACAAAGTTTTCATGGAGACCGGAGGCACGAACGAACTCGCCCTCAAGATCCATGAAGAGATATCAGATTGGATCGTCAATCACATTTTGCGCGTGGACGGCGAGTTGTATCCCTGCATCCATCACCACCCTAAACCGAAGAAGTGAATGTTTAAATTGTAAAGTATCAAAGCGAAAACGGGCGGGATATTTAATCCCGTCCGTTTTTCTTTGCCCAACCCGCATGGAAGAAAAGCACCAGCATCGCACCGAGGTTATCGAACACAAGCACATCCACAAGGGACGCCCTCCGCCCGGGGACGAAGGACTGATGAAATTCATCGGTCGCGGAGTACAAGACCGCCAACAGCCAGGAGAGGAAATACCTCCTGCCGCCCAATGCCCGTAGATACGATAACGCCAGCAAACCATACCCAACGGCGTGCGCGCCCTTCTTGACGAAATAATCCCACCCGGCAAAGTCCGGCAGGTCGTCGCCCGTCTGAGACGAGAAGGCAAAAATGACAAGCATCAAAACCAGGGCAGGAACCCAGCGGGGTAAAATATCCAAAAGTTTGTTCATTCGAGGTTTCCTTGTTCGGTGATGCAATCCTGAAAAAAGATGGGCTGTGGCTTAAATTCAACCAGCCGAAGCGCGTCATTTTAACCGGTAAGGTGGAGGAAGTCCGGGAAAAATTGCGGGAGGTTGAGTCGCTTGTCCAGACGAACAACTGGACAGCGGTTGGCTTTGTCGGCTATGAAGCCGCTCCCGCCTTCGACCCGGTTCTGAAAGTCCTCCCCTCCCGCGGATTCCCGCTTTTGTGGTTTGGGTTATACGAGTCGTTCACCGAAACCGCAGAAATTTTTGAAGATGCCCAAAGCCTCGCGCCGCTGCAATGGACTCCCGACACCCCGCGCGAGACCTACAACAATGCCATTCAAACTGTCAAAGAGAGAATCGCGCAGGGTCAGACCTACCAGGTCAACTACACCATGCGCCTTCACGCGGACTTTAACGGCGATCCATTCACCCTCTTCACCCACCTGGCGCGCTCGCAAAATAAATACGCCGCCTACATCGAACTCGGCGACTGGGCAGTCTGCTCCGCGTCCCACGAATTGTTCTTCAACTTGAACGGAGAACGCATCACCTCCCGCCCGATGAAAGGGACGGTCAAAAGAGGGCGTACTACAGAAGAAGACCGGGTAATCTCAGATTGGCTACGCGCAAGCGTAAAAAACCGGGCTGAGAACGTCATGATCGTGGACATGGTCCGCAACGATCTCGGGCGGATTGCAGAAATTGGAACGGCCACAGTCCCTGAACTCTTCCTCATCGAAAAATACCCCACCCTCTTCCAGATGACGACCACGGTGCAGGCGAAGACCAAAGCCTCTGTTTCAGAGATATTCGACGCCCTTTTCCCCTGCGCTTCCATCACAGGCGCGCCCAAAGTCAGCACGATGAAAATCATCAGCCAACTGGAGACGGGTCCACGCAACATTTATTGCGGGAGCATCGGCTACATCATGCCAGACCGGAAGGCTCGGTTCAATGTGGCAATCCGCACAGCATTGGTGGATAAAAAGAAGGGGAAAGCGGAATACGGCGTCGGCGGGGGCATCGTCTGGGATTCGACTTCGAACGACGAGTACAGCGAAGCCCTGCTCAAAGCCCGCATCCTGACCGACCCGCCGCAAAAAGACTTCTCCCTTTTTGAAACCCTGCTCTGGACGCCGGAAGAAGGATATTTTCTGCTGGAAAGGCACATTGCGCGAATGTTGGATTCTGCGGACTATTTTGGATTCGCCACAGTGAACACAGAGAGAGAAATCAGGAGCATCTTGAATAATTTGGTAAAAGAAGCAGGCTCTCCAAAACGGGTAAAACTTTCCATGAATTCTCAGGGAGAGGTATCGTGTGAAGCCAAAGACTTTCAGGCGGTCACCAGAGCGTTCAAGGTTTGCCTGGCGAAAGAACCCGTCAACTCCAATGACCGTTTTCTCTTTCACAAGACCACGAACCGGGAAGTTTACGAAAACGCGGTCGTTCCAGGGTTAGATGATGTAATTCTATTCAACGAAAAAGACGAGTTTACGGAATTCAACATCGGCAATCTCGTCGTAAAAATTAACGGCAAATACTTA
>DAOTXI010000469.1:0-6376 GCA_034435475.1 Anaerolineales bacterium | reverse complement strand
GGTTTACCACCTACAGTGAAAATCTCGCCCCCGAAAAACTGGTGAGCATCCTCAACCTATATCTCGCTGCCATGGCGGATGCCGTCCTTGCTCAGGAAGGCACCGTGGATAAATTCATGGGTGATGCAATCATGGCGTGGTTCAACGCTCCCATCCCCCAACCCGACCATACCCTGCGCGCCGTGAAGACCGCCGTCGCCATCCGCGAGTCGGTGGAGGGTCTTTACAAACAACTCGCCAGCGAAGCCCATCTCTCCTTTGGTGTGGGCGTTCATTTCGGCGATGCGGTTTTGGGTCTGATCGGCACTGAAAAACGCCTCGAATACACCGCCATCAGCGATACGGTCAACACTGCAAAGCGTTTGCAGGAAAACTCCGCAAAGAACCAGATCGTTATCAGCAGGGATGCCTACGAACGGGTCAAGAAACATGTGGAAGTTAAGCCGCTGGATGATATGATGGTAAAAGGCAGGTCGAGGCCCGTGGAAGTTTTCGAAGTGTTGGGATTGAAGTAGTTTAGTGAGCGTGCGGTCGGGTAGTCTTTGCGGTTGAAAGAATTGAAACGCTCCCGCATGGGAGTGTTTTTTTGCCCCATCCCCCAACACCGAATCACTAAACCACCAATGTATTCAGGTTAACATAAATCGCCTGACAAAACATCACCCTGAGTGATAAGTAGAACGCCAAAAGAAATTTAACACCACAGCCGACCGCCGACGGCGGACCACGGTCTACGGGCTGCGGTCGGCGGTCAATATCTGTAAAGAAACATTCGACGATTTACTTAACAAAGAGTCTCTGGGACAGTCTGGAGAGATACCCACCGCACTGCATCCGCAACGCGGCGCATGTGTCACTGCGCTCAGCGCTACATCAAAAAATGGGGTTACTTTCTTTACACAGTACTTATCGGACTACTCGGCCAATTCGACAAACCTAATCAAACTTTCCAGCCCTTGTTCAATCGGTTTGGTATCAATATATTCGTTCAAAGTATGCGCGCCGCCGCCGGTGGTGATACCCAATACAACGGCGGGAATGTTCCGGCTTAGCGGCACATTGGCATCGGTCGAACCAGAGGTCAGGGAAGTATCAACTCCCTGCTCGCGCAAACAAGACACCGCAATCTGCACCAGGGGATGGTCCGCTGGGATTTCGCCCGCGGGGCGTTCGCCGATGACCTCCGCCTGAATCTTCACCCCCTCATGGTTCCAATGCAGGATGATATCCTCAACTTTTGAAACCGTTTTGGAAAGGACAGCCGGGCTTTCAGAACGCAGGTCCAGTTCGCATCTGGCTTCGGCAGCAAGAACATTCACACCCGTCCCGCCTTGAATGGTGCCGACGTTCATCGTGGTTCGCGGGTCAGCCGGCAGCCGCAACTTTGTCAACTCCGTCACCAACGCCGCAAGTTCATGCACTGCCGAGGGGTTGCCATAGTCAGACCAGGAATGTCCGCCGCGGGTCCGGGCTGTAATGCGATACCGCCGCACGCCGATGGCGCGATGATAAACATGTCCAAGCGCAAGCCCTTCAAGGATCAGGTACCCGGTCACATCCGCGCCGAAACGCTCCACCACGCCGCGCATTCCGCGCAAATCGCCCAAGCCCTCCTCGCCCACATTTGCCACAAACCAGACATCATGCTTAATCGCCACCCTTCTCTCGCGGATTCCCCACAGGATTCCAAACAATGCCGCAACACCGATGGAGTTATCGCCAATGCCGGGACCAAAAACCCTCTCCGCCTCTTCCCGGATTTGGAGTTTGGTCCCCGCCGGAAACACCGTGTCGGTGTGGGCAGATACGATCAACGGTCTTGCCTTTTTCTGTTTCCCCTGCAGCCGCGCAAAGACATTGCCCAGCGAATCCATGGAAACGTCTTCGAGATTTTCCTTTGAAAATAAATCGCGTACAAATTCGGCGCGCGGGCCTTCGGCAAACGTGGGTGCGGGAATCTGCTGGATTTCTATTGCGAGATCGAGGAGTCGTTTTGAGAGTGTCATGATGAAGGGTTGATATATTGTAAAACGGAACGTGAAATACGTAAAACGTGATGCGCAATACTTAAAACGCGCCTTTACGGATCAAGCATCACACTTAAACCTCCCGCGCCATCTCTTTCAAGGCTTGCAGGCGGGCGTTGGCAAGTCCGGGCATGGCGTCCAACGCAGTGAAGGGACCAACCCCTTCGAGCTTTAGAGAAGCGGAGACGTTTCCATGCAAAGCCGCCGCGAGGGGGTCGCTCGTCCGCTCGTAACCGGCGAGGAATCCGCCGCAGAACGCCGAACCAGCCCCGGTCGGGTCTGCGAGGCGGGCTGGGTAGGCGGGGATTTCATATCGTTTTTTCGCCGCAACATCATAGAGATATTGTCCCAATGATCCGCGTTTGATGACGATGATTTCAGGACCGTAATTGCCGATCGTCTGCGCCATTTCCCAAAGGTCATTTGTCTCACCCCAAAACAGGGCGCGCAATTCCTCCTCCGAGGGGAGAAAAGCGTTTACACCAAGCAGCACCATCCGCATTCCGCGCCAGAGGTCGGGTTTCATATACCCAGGATCGGGTTCAAGACTGATAAAGTGCCCGGAGCCGCCCTTGAACAAACCAATGATCTGGTTTTGATTTGTGAAGTCGAAGGGAGCGATATGAACGAAGCGGGTGTTGCGGTAATCTCTGGGGATTTGCAACACATCAGGGGAAAGAGGGTCGGCATCTCGCAGTGGATTCTTCCCCTCGCCCTGAGTTTGATATCCCAACAGAGATTTTGGAAAGGTAGCCTGACGGCGGGCAAAGTGGGAAACCGGGTTTGAATGACTGCGCTCATTCGCTTCGTTGTAGGCGATGAAACTTCGCATATCAGCGGTCAATTCATCGTTGCGATGAATGCCGCGCACGTCAAGCCCGCGCACGGACAGATCATCCACCCATTCATGAGGATATCCCCCCGTGATCTTTGAAATCAATCCAATCGAAGAATCCCACACCGCCAGCCCGCCTGCGGTATACAGCAAATCGCCGCCGGGAGAATCCAACCGGGGCTGCCCGGACGGCGGCAGTAGATATTCACGGGTCAGTTTGCCGGCAATGGCGAAAGTGGGCATATTGATTTGCGAATTACGGTTTTTTTGATTTTCATCCACGCTGGCTTCTTCACAGCCGTTTTTTTGAAGATGGGACACTCTGGCACATGCGCGCCACGGAGATATCCGGTGGACATGAGGAATTCGTTGACGATCTCGCCGCCTGTGAAGATAAAGGTTTTCTTGAACAGTTTCGTCCATTCCTCCTTCGAGAGCGGATGGTGCTTATCGAGCCATTTTTTAAACGAACCATGCTCCTTTTGTAGTTCGAGAATTTTTTGCGCGTTGACGATGGCGGCATTGACCTTCAACCGGTTGCGGATGATGCCCGCGTCCTTGAGCAGGCGCGCGCGGTCTTTTGCCTTGTAGTTTGCGACCTTTGCGATCTTGAACCCATCATAGGCTTTCCGAAAGTTATCCGCCTTCTTCAAGATGGTGATCCACGACAAACCCGCCTGATTGATCTCAAGGATAAGACGCTCGAAAAGCTCATTGTCACTTTTCAAGGGAAAGCCGTACTGGGTGTCGTGATATTTTTTATTGAAGGCATCTTCAGGGTGAGAATTGCAATAGTCGCAATAGGTTGTCATGGACAGATCTCCATCACCGGCAGGACGCGCGGCTCGCCGTCCACTTCGCCGGGTTGTTCGCCGATTTTCCTTGCGCCCATATGGCGGTAAAAGGATTCCGCATTCGGGTCGGCTGTTACCTTCAATACAGACGCTGCCCGTAACCGGCTTCTTTCCAGGGAATGCAGGAACAGCCGCTTCCCAATCCCCTTGCCAATGAAGCCCGGCAATACCCAGAGATTATCCAGCCAGAGTTCACCGTCTGTCTCTTTCAGGGAATACCACGCAACCAGCTTGCCCCCCGATTGCGCGACCCAGGTCTCATTTTTAGAAATATACCCGGCAGAGATCGAAAGTTGGGGAAGCCAGATTTGTATCCATCGCTCAGGATACTCCCAATGTCGTTTGGCAGTCACCGCAATTTCGGTCAGGATATCGGCTTGGCTGGGAAGGGCGGGAATGATTCGAATATTCATGGCGAAAAACAAACTCACCCGCGACAAGTCGGGGTGAGTGATTTCGTTCTATTCGGATTTCTTTTCCTCAGCGGCTTCGTCTTTTGTTTCGGGAGCCTTGCCGGGGTTTTCGGCTTCCGCCGGATGCGCTCCGGCTGCCGATTCGGGACTTTCGCCTTCGCGGTGGACGATGATCTTGATCTCGGGCACCAGGTCCATCGTCAAGCGGACGTGGGCGGAGAATTCACCGAGGGCGCGGATGGGCTGGGTATCCACCTGTTGTTTTTTGATCTCGAAACGGATCTTTTCGGTCAGCGCGGCGGCAATGTCTCCGGTCGTGATCGAGCCGTAGAGTTTGCCGGTCTCGCCCGCTTTGACGGGGAAGATCAGGGTAACATCCTTGATCTGGTCGGCAACGCCTTTGAGTTCGTTATTCTGGGCGCTGCGACGGATCTCCGCCTGTGACTTGATCTTCTCGATCTGCTTGAGAGCGCCGGCGGTGGCGAGCACTGCCAGTCCCTGCGGCAGGAGGAAGTTGCGCCCATAGCCGTCGGCTACTTTTTTGATATCCCCGGCGCGTCCAAGTTTGTATACGTCTTTAATGAGCAATACTTTCATGGTTTAATCCCTTTCGATTGGTGTTCGGTGTCGAGTCGAAGGGTACAACGACTCGCGAGGTGCGATTTTACCACAATTGGGGGATTTGCCAATGCGCCCGTTACAGGTTAAGATAATGACATGAGTCAGTTCCCCATTCGCTTAAGGCGTGTGGCTGTTTTCGCGGGAATTTTCATCCTAATCCTTTTCGTCATCGAATTCAATACACGTCTCGAGGAATTGAACCGCCTGAACGAACAACGCGATGAAATGCGCGCGTTAGCCACGCAATCCGTCCAGACACAGGTTGCATTGCAGACGCAGGTGGCGTATGCCGCCTCGACCGATGCCGTGGAGGAATGGGCCCGCACGGATGGGCATTACCTTCAAGAAGGCGACCAGCCTGTAATTCCGGTGGAGATTCCCGGCAGCGTGCCGGTAATCGTCAACACCCCGATTCCCGCCCCCACCCCGATGCAGAACTGGGAAATCTGGTGGACATTGTTCTTCGATAGATAACAAGCAAAATGGATATGTTTATACCAGCTTACCTGATCTGCCTCGCAGTGCTGGTTGTGGTAATTACAGGGATCGCTGCCCGAACCTTCGTCAGTTGGCGGGCGCCAGGCGCGCGGACTTTGGGCTTCCTGATGATGGCAATGGCGGTATGGGCGGGGTTCTATTTTCTCGAAATTGCGCATCCTGACCCGCCCGTAAAAGTATTCGCCAGGAAGATGCTTTACCTCGGCATGGTCATATCCCCGCCGTTATGGCTTGGATTTGCGCTTCGATATACAGGCATTGGAAAATGGTGGGCGATAAGAGGTCGGGTCTTTCTGCTCACCATACCGGGAATCGTCGCCTTTCTGCTTGGGCTGGCAAATGATTCGCATCGCCTCATTTGGAAAACAATGGAGGCTGGGGCGAGATCATCCGCCCCGTTGAATTTGGAATATGGACCCGGGTTTTGGTTCTTCACAACCATCGCTTACGCAATGATTCTGGCTGGAATCGCCGTTTATCTCGTCAGTTATTTCAAACATGGCAAGACCATGCGCATCAAATCCGGGGTGATCCTGTCAGGAGCGATCCTGACCGCCGTTGCCAACCTGATTTTCCTGGCATTGCAGAACGGTATTTCCATTGACCCAACTCCCCTTTCTTTTGGTTTGTCAGCCCCATTAATAGCGGTGGGATTTTACAGATTTGGAATTTCAAGCCTCTTCCCACTGGCAGCGACTCTCGTCGTGGAAAATCTACAGGACGCAATCATCGTCATCAATCGAGAGAACGAAATCACCGATATTAACCAAAAAGCCCTTCAACTGTTTGGAATGAAAAAAGTCCTTGAAAAAACCCCGGTCTTTTCGATCCTGCCACATGCGGAAGAAGTACGAAAAATCTGGGACTCGCCCGATAAATCCATACAACTTGATATTGCAAGTTCCCGACACAAAGTGCGGGTAATTCCGATCCTCAAGCATAACGAACCGTTAATCGGACGCGTGATCGTGTATCACGATATCACACGAGAGTATGAACTGTTGGGCAATGAAAAACGCCGCTCGAAACAACTGGCTCTTTTGGAGGAGGCAGGCAGGCGGATCGCTGGAACCTTCGACGAGATGGAAATCCTTCAGCGCGCCGTGGACGCGGTAACAAATACCTTTA
>DAOTXI010000468.1:0-7187 GCA_034435475.1 Anaerolineales bacterium | reverse complement strand
ATATGTATCAGGATGAAGTGATGGTTCCAATGGGAGATTGGGCAAAAGGGCGGTTAAAAAACCTTAGCGAAACGGATAAAGTCCGCGACCCTTCCCGTGTGGGCAGCGGATTCGGAAAGCGGATCGCGAACTGGATAGGGCGCGACAAGGCTTATCCAACCAATGTTTTGCACATGGCAACTGAAACCAAGAACAGGAATCATAGCGCGGTATTTCCCGAAGATCTACCCGAATGGTTTATCAAATTGTTTACAAAAAGAGGAGATTGCGTTCTCGATCCTTTCATGGGTTCCGGGACCACCGTTTCTGTGGCGCAAAAAATGGGACGAAATTCAATTGGGATAGAAATTTTGTCCGAGTATTTTAATCTGGCGCAAAAAGCCATTCCGCCCATGGTTGAATCGCGTCCTGCCCAACTTGCATTAATGGAAAGGAAGGGAAAATATGCGGACAATAGACCTAAATAAAGTAAGAGCGTTCATTGAATCTAATATTGGAGAATTCCATGAACGCAGGGATGCAAGTTTACAGACGTTAAGATTACAGGAGGTCTTGAAGAAAAAGAATCCATATCTTTTCAAAGCAAAAAACATCAACGACGCGCATGATCTTGTCAAGTTATTGCTTGATGCTCATTTGTCCTCGCAAGAAGAGACCATCTTCGGTAATTTTCTCGAAAAACTTGCGATATTTGTCTGCGGGCAGGTATTCAAAGGGGAGAAGTCGGCGGCAGAGGGGATTGATCTTGAATTTACGCGCGATAGCGTAAGGTATATTGTCGCAGTCAAATCGGGACCAAACTGGGGGAACAGCGCCCAAATCAAACGCATGGCTGAAAACTTTAGGCAAGCCAAAAGAATATTAAGGACGGGAAACAACCAATTGAACATTCAAGCCGTCAACGGCTGTTGTTATGGGCGAACAACAAAACCCGATAAAGGCGATTACATGAAAATCTGCGGTCAGGAGTTCTGGGAATTTATTTCCGCCAATGACCGCATATTTGTGGATATTATCGAGCCAATGGGCTATCAGGCGAAGGCGCATACTGAGAAGTTTCTTGTTGAATACGCAAAGACCTTAAATCTTTTCACACATGAATTCACGAATGAATTCTGCGTCGATGGTGGTATTGATTGGGAAAAATTGGTCAGGTTCAATTCAGAAAAGAAAATCAAGAAAAGCGCGGGAAAGAAATAATGGCGCCAAAGTGGCGGACTTATAACCTGTCATACTCCTCAAGCGGGGCGACCCCTGCGCCCGCGCTTGCCTTGCAGGGGTAGACCGCCGCTTCCAACCCGGACCTTTGCCTGTAAGCGGCGGAAATGGACTGGGTGAACGCTGGAACTTTTTCTTCCGCAACCAGCGCCACTGCACAGCCGCCGAATCCAGCACCGGTCATCCTTGCCCCGTAACAACCGTCCTGCTCCTGCGCGCAGGCGACGATGATGTTCAAGGCGTCGTTGGTCACTTCGAAATCGTCGCGCAGGCTGTCGTGGCTGGCGTTGAATAATTCTCCCAGCCGTTTTACATTCCCATCCTTCATTGCCTGAACCGCTTCGAGCACGCGGGCGTTTTCAGTCACAACATGTTTCGCGCGCTTGAATACAATTTCATTTAATCCACTTTCCAATCTCCAGTCCCCAATCTCTTTCTCGCCGACATCCCTTAACGCCTTAACCCCAAACCATCTCGCCGCCTCCTCGCATTGACTGTGCCTCTCGTTATACGCAGAGTCCACCAAGCCGCGCCGGGTGGAGGTATCGAGGATGACGATGGAGACTCCCTTTGGCAATGGGGCGTGCTGGAATTCCAATGAGCGGCAATCGAGGAAGAGCGCAAATCCTTCGCGGCTGGCGGCGCTTGCCATCTGGTCCATGATGCCGCTGTTGACCCCGACCCATTCGTTCTCCGCTTTTTGCGCGAGATTTGCCATCGTCACGGCATCCCAATCCAGGTCCGAGGAGCAGGCGAAGGCGCGCGCGACTGCCAACTCGACTGCCGCCGAGGAGGAAAGCCCGGCTCCGCGCGGCACGTCGCCAGTCATGACGGCGTCGAAGCCTTTCAGTTCATATCCTGCCTTCATCAAGACAGAGGCTATGCCTTTGGGATATTCGATCCAGCCTTTGCCCGGGGTGAGGGAATGCAACTCGAAGGCTGACTCAGCCCCAAGGCTTGTATCGAGCCGCGTCGAGATATCGAGTGATGCGATGCGGACGGTCGAATCAACCCGGGGCTGGAGGGCGATCCACACTTCGCGGTCTATCGCCATCGGCAGGACAAAGCCGTCGTTGTAATCGGTATGTTCGCCGATCAAATTCACCCGCCCCGGCGCGCGGACAATGAAGCCCGGTTTGGCGTTAAAATGGGAGTGGAATTTCTGAACAAGGTCATCCGGTTTCATAGTTGCGTTTATACCATAGAGGCTTCATGGACGATCTCGAACTGTTGAAAAAATATGAACCCGTTTTGCGGTTTGCGAAAAGCGAACGGTTCTACCCCATGGCGGTGGAGCCCTACCTGGAAAAATGCGCGATCTTTCCCAGCGGACCGCTTGGCGCCGCGGAGTTGTTCGGTCACTTTCACGAACCGCTAATTGGCAAGATCGGCGCGTTGAAGAGCCACGAATATTTTTTGCGTTTCGTAAACAAACCCTTCTATGATTTTGACGCCTGGGTTTGGTGGGGGGCAGGCTCGATACTGGGGCTGCTGGCTGGATGGTTTACTCTTGGTTTGGCGGGAGTCGAGATTGCGCTAGGCGCTTCGCTTACCGCCGCGCTGACGTTGTTCATGCTGGCGTCGCCGATCCGCCTGCGCATCATTCCGGCTATGCTGTCTGTGCTTTTGTTCTTCGGCGTGGGCATTGCGCCGGTCTGGTTTTTCTTCCGTCCCATGCCGGGTGTCAGCATTGCGGTGGAATATCTTGTCCTCCTGCCGATCTACCTGATGCTCCTGTTCTACCTTCTGATGCGGAACTTGAAATACATCATCGAAAACATTCTGCCGGAGGGACCCGGTCTGGTGATGGATATGTTTTCGCAGGCGACGGAACGGATTGCCCGCGAGGCGGCGGAATTGTATGCGGCCATCCTGCGGAAACACCGCCAACCCGTGTATTACGGGCGGGTCGTACGCGAGACCGATGACGAGGGGACGGCATGGACGATCCTGCAATACCATTACTTCTACGCCTTCAACGACTGGAGGCTGGCGGCGAACGGGTTTAACCATCATGAGGGTGATTGGGAGATGGCGGCGGTCTATCTCAGGAATGATCTGCCCCATGTGGTTTTACTATCCCAGCACGGCGCGGGCGACCTTGAGAAATGGGAGGATATGATCAAGGCGAAGGACAGGGACGGGAACGAGACCACACATCCGGTCATCTATGCGGCGCTCGGTTCGCACGCCAATTACAGCAAGCCGGATGTCATCCGTTCGCCATCGATGTACAACCCGGGGCGGCTTCAACGCCTCCTCTTCTGGTTCGACGGTTTGATTCACTACCTGTTCCTTTTTTTTAACCCAAGCCAGAAGGCGCGCCATATCGCGCTGGAGGAATTACGCGCGAACCCAATCCGGCTATTGGAGGAACATGCCCTGGATGAATTGCGCGACGACATGGACCATTACGTCATCCGCCTGCCGATGGAGATTGCCACGGGCGACGGTTTGCGGATCGGCTTTCAGGGAAAGAATTCGCTGGAACCGATGCTCAAATCGTCGAGTTATTTGAAACGGGTCATGTCTGAGCGGAGGGTGTCGCTGCCGGCGGTGAAGGAGTGGGGCTGCGCGCTCTTGAATTCCGAGCCGGGATGGGTACAATATAAGGGATTATGGGGCGTAAAAAGCATGTTGGGCGAGGAATCGGGTCCGCCCGGACCGAAATGGGACAAGCCCGGGAAAAAGCAGTCCGGCGTAAACGAACGAGTCCGCTGGGGCAAGCCGTTGGAGTGGCTTGCTAAATTGGAAAAGAACGCGCATTAAAGCATACCAAAGGAGAATACCATGTCATTTTCACAGGCGCTCGAGGTGGTCATCGGTTTGATCTTTATCTATTACGTCCTGGGTTCGGTTGTTTCATTGGTTACGCAATGGATCAATGAAGCGTTCGAGACGCGCGGCAAATCGCTGGAGAAACATCTGAAATTGATCGTCGGCGATAAACATGTGGAGGATTTCGTAAAACTTCCGCAACTGGAAGCCCTGCGCCCGATCCGCTATAAGAATATGTTCAGTTTCATCACGTCCGCGACCGAGCCGAAGATGCTGGAAAAGGTCCCCGCCGCCACGCTGGTGGAGTCGTATTTTGACTTCGTAGGCTTGACAGCCTCAAAAGAGTTCGAGTTGGATGAGTTGAAGGAACTTATCAATGCCTTCCCTGATTCCGATGGCAAGTCCGCTTTGCTCAAGTGGGTGGGTCAGGGCGTGACGAATGTTGAAGAACTCAGGAAGCGCACCTTTACATACTTTAACGGTGTGATGGATCAGGCAGGGGCGACCTTCCGCTCGAATGCGCGTAGTTTTGTCATCGTGCTCTCCATCCTCCTGACCCTTGCGCTTGGCACAGACAGCATCCAAATGGCGCAGACCCTGTGGGATAACGCCAATCTGCGCGCCATTGCCGTCGCCAAGGCGGAAGTTGTCGCCCAGCAGGAAGGCGCGGATGAGACCGACATCGAGACCCTCTTCAAAGACCTAGGGGAATTGGATATCATTAACCCCGGCTGGTTTGTGAATGAACAACCTAAAAGCGGGCTGCCCGGCGACTGGGCGGCTTTCATCCTGATGAAAACACTGGGACTCGGCTTGACCATGGCGGCAGTCTCGCAAGGCTCCTCCTTCTGGTACGACCTGCTCAAGAAGATCGTCTCGCCCGCCAAAGGCGGCGGAGGCGATAGCGGCGAAGAGAAGGGATAGAATCAAAAGACGCTCCGGAAAACTCCGGAGCGTCTTTTGATTTAATATATGTCCAATTTCGACATCTACTTAAGAAATTTATATATCACCCTTCACGTTTCTTCGTCAAATCCATGTATTGCGGGTTGCGCCGCAGGTACGAAACCACATACGGGCAGATGGGGATCACCCGCAGGGAGTTGGACCTGGCATATTCGAGCGCGTACTTGGTGATGATTGCCGCGATGCCCATGCCGCGAAACTCGACGGGCACGCCAACATGGGTCATTGAAATGGTATCGCTGTTCTCGGTGTAATCCAGTTTGGCGAGCAAGCCGTCAATCCATACCTCAAAGCGGTTCTCAGCAGGGTTGCGGATGACTTCTATTTTCTCGGGTTCGATTTCCATGGTTTTCCTTTGTCATTTAGCCTTATTGGACTCATTTAAAACCAGTCCGCGGTCTGCCGGCGGCGGTCAAAATTCCAGGGTTTTATGTAGTCCCTTTCTTATGAAGTCTGCCTGATGCGCCCCTTGTGCGCATTGGGCTATGTCTGCCTCTTCCGCGCATGGACGGCGATATATTCCATGATGATCTTCAAGCCTGCGAAGACTGTGGATTCAGACGGGTCGAGCGGCGGGGCGATTTCAACCACATCCAAGCCGACCAAAGGTAAATCCTGCGTGGACTTGATGAGAGTCAACACATCGCGTGAAGTCAACCCGCCAAATTCGGGAATGCCCGTGCCCGGCGCGACGGAGGGGTCAAGGCAGTCAATATCAAGCGAAATATGTACCGCGTCACAGTCGTTGAGTATGTTGTAGACGCTGTCTGCCACGTTCCTCATACCGCGTTCGGCAACATCGGCGGCAGTGTAAACATGGATTCCGCCGTTCTCGATCAGATCAATCTCCTGGTCTTCCCACGAGCGCAGTCCCACCATGCAGACATCATGCGGCTCGATTCCGAAATCCAATGCGCGGCGCATGGTGTTGGCGTGCGAGATGCGCGACCCGTCGAAGAAATCGCAAAGGTCGGGGTGCGCATCCACCCACAGGATGCCGAGGCGCTGGTTTTTATAGCGCTCACGTTGTCCCTGCAAAATGGGGATGGTTACTGAATGGTCGCCGCCAAGGACGATGGGGATGTTTGGCAATGTTTCGATCCGCTGACGGACCTTTACGAAATCCGTTTCGGGGTTTTCGATCTGGATGTCGCCCAAATGGCAGACCGTCAGTCCTTTCAGCCGGGTGCGGTCTTCGCTAAACGGAGTCAAATGCCTGGATAAATCTCTCAGGCGTTCGGGGGCGAGAGCCGCGCCCTTCCTCGCGCTTGCCAAACCGTCGAACGGGATTCCGATCACAGAAAAATCCGCGCTTTCGGGCGTCGCATCCGTTTTGTGCAGGTCGCCCCAGTAGCCATGAGTGCCTTCTTCGGTCATGCGTTCCTCCTTAAGAATTCAAGAATCACATTGTACCGTAAAGCAAAAGCGGACAACTTGCGCTGTCCGCCTGCTGCAAAGCCCGGAGATTTTGCAATCCATATCATATCCGTTATGGCTGTGCCGGGGGCTGTTGCCCGCCGTTCGACCCGCCAGGGATGCATGCCAATTGTGTCGAGTTGGGCGGCGCGCCGCAAGTGCCGGTCACGGTCCCGTTCGGGGTATTGATCGAGCAGGATGCGCCCTGCGAGAGTCCCGTGCAGGCGGCGATGGCTTCTTGCGGAGGTTGACCCCCCTGCCCCGCCTGCCCGCTTCCTGCTGGACCTGTGGGCTGAGTCTGCCCATTTTGCGTGGGGTTACCCTGCGGCTGATTCCCCGACGACGCTTCGCCGCCCGAGGATGCTGATGCGCTTCCGCTGCTCACACAACGCGCATAGTTGTAAATGCTCTGCACATCGCCTTGCGGACCGGCTCCCACCGGCAGGCTGGCTGGGTCGCCGCTTTTCGTATCACTGCGCTGCGCGCCCGCCCCATGCACATCCATCATTTGACCGTTCATGAGTCCCTGCGCTTCACCGAAGGCGAAGTAGACTGCGCGCGACCCCGCAGGTACCCCGTCCAGGTGTGTGGTGCTCGACCAGAAGTGCGGGTAATTGGCATACCCGTTATTGTTGATGCCGTTCTCAAGATAAGTGGTTTGGAAGAGTGGGTTGACCGCCGCGGAGTTGGTCGTATCGGGCGAGCGGGTATAGTCCACAATGCTGTGCAGTTCCTTGGCATTGGGCAGGCGCCAATCGCTGGAACCGGCATAATCGAGAGATTCGCACCAGGCGAGCGCCTCTTCCCAG
>DAOTXI010000467.1:0-6628 GCA_034435475.1 Anaerolineales bacterium | reverse complement strand
CGCCATGAAGTCCATCACATGCGGCACAGTGATATGGCGGCTCAAATCCACCATGAATGGAACCGCCCCGCGCAGGATGCAGATCAGGATCAGGTCTTCGCCCTGATAATCCGCGCTGATCTGCGACCCAAGTTCGGCGACACGTTTCTGCAACGCATCGGCTTCGATCAGAATTTCGGCAAGAACGTCTTTGTAATCCTGCATGGGTTTTTGTCCTTTGATCTGGCAGTCTTACATCAATGTTGTTAGTTTACATCAAATTCATGCTCACTGGAACATGACAATCCGAACAACCGACCATTCGACCAGCCAACTATCTGGGCACTTCATGATGGACGCGACACCGGGCTTCATAAAGCTCCGATGCGCCAACAATGACCACTGGCTCGTCGTAACGGGCGGGCTTGCCGTTGACCAGTCTCTGGGTACGCGAGGCTTCGTCTCCGCAGACCATGCAAATGGCATGAAGTTTCAAGACAGTTTCAGCTTTCGCCATCAACACCGGCATGACCCCAAACGGTTCGCCGCGGAAGTCCATATCCAGCCCGGCGGCAATGACGCGGACACCGCGCTCGGCGAGTTCCTGCGCCACATCCACGATTTCGGGGTCAAAGAACTGCGCTTCATCCAAACCTACAACGGTGGTGTCCTTTTCAACTTTATTGCGAATCTCGGCCGCCTTCTCAACAGGAACGGCATCGAAGGTCGAGCCGGTGTGAGAGGCAACCTTTTCAACCGCATAGCGCACATCAATGGCGGGTTTGAAGACCTGCACCTTTTGTTTGGCGATCTTCGCCCGCACCAATCTTCTTATCAATTCATCCGTCTTGCCGCTGAACATCGAACCGCAAACGACTTCGATCAGACCGTGGGTATGCATCATGTAACCATTCTCCCAAAAGATTTTACCTTGCGCAACTCATTTTAAATGACCACCCTCCGAAATCCACTTGACTTGCTGTCAGCGGTCGGCGGTCAACACAAAACAACCGATCAAACCCAAAACCACACCCCTACAAAAACAGGCAGACGCTTAAGCATCTGCCTGTTTAGTTTACCTGATAACCGGCTGAACGACTACTCAGCCGCTTTCTCTTCCTTAACTTCCTTCTCGACCTTGGGGGCTTCGGGAAGCTCAATGCCCAATGCGCGGAGTTTCTTCTTCGTCGCCGTCAACGCCGACTGACCATAACCGTTGATCTCCAGGATCGCGGCATCGCCTTCCGCCAATTTCTCGACCACCTTGCCAATAGTGAGAAGCCCGGCGCGCTTGAGGCTGTCGGTTGCGCGGGGAGTCAACGCGAGATCGTCCACCGAACGATTATTCACATTCGTTGATTCTTCGCGCGCCTTCTGGTCTTCCACATAGGTCTGGCGGGCGGTCAACTTCTTATAGAAGCGGTCCACCTGCCCTTCCACGTCGAGGATCTTCGCAGATTCGCCGGTGAAGAAAGGATGGCAATTGGAACACACGTCGATGCGCAGTTCCTTGCGGGTCGAGGTTGTGACCCAGGTCGTTCCGCAGGAGGCGCACGTCACCTTGGCATCGTATGTTGTGGGATGGGTATCGGCTTTCATTATTGCGCCGCCTCCGCCGGGACGATGTTCACACGCTTGCGTCCGCGATAAACATCGAACATCACCACGCCATCGGCGGTGGCGAACAGGGTGTCATCCTTGCCAACCATTACATTCAAACCCGGCTTGATGCGGGTTCCACGCTGGCGCACCAACACATTGCCCGAAAGCACAAACTGACCGGAGTAACGCTTCACGCCCAGGCGCTGGGAATTGCTATCTCTACCGTTGCGGCTTGAACCGCCGCCTACTTTATGAGCCATTTCTACCTGCCTTTACTTCTTTTCCGACTTCTTACTCGAAGCGGGTTTCTTTGCCGCGGATGCCTTACCCTTCGGGGACGATGCCGGCTTCTCCGCTTTGGGTTTCGGTTCCGCCTTGGGCTTTTCCTTCTTCTCGCCCGACTTGCCGATGAAATCGATCATCAAGCGGGTAAAGTGGGCGCGGTTCCCGCCACGAACGCGGATGCGTTTCTTCGGGCGGTATTTGAAGGAGAGAACCTTGGGTCCCTTGAGGTGATCCACCACTGTAGCGGAGACAGTGATTCCGCCCACGGTGGGAGTCCCCACCGAAACCGCGTCCCCATCCGCCATGAGCAGGACGCGTTCAAAGTCGAAACTATCTCCGACTTCGCGGGCAAGGCGGTCCACGTCAATTGTGGAGCCTTCGACGGCGCGATACTGCTTGCCGCCGCTTTCGACAATTGCAAATTTCATTTCCTATTTCTCCAGTCATTCACTTCGCCGGGGAGCCTGCGGGTTGCCTTGCATCCTGCGCCTGCGCCAGGGGAAGCTGGGTTTGTAACAAACAACTACCCCGGAATTCGTCCTCCGGGGTGGAAGCGGATTGGATTATACATGCAGTGTCGGGAAAATGTCAAACGAAATTCCAGAAAGGAAAACAAGTGTATAGACTAGTTTTACGCCTTCGGAATGATGGCAGTGATGGTCTTGGTCACCGCCTGCAATTGACCGGCGTGCGCCTTCAATTTATTGGCGTCGCCTGTCTTCAACCCCGAATTCACATCGTTGATGGTCTTGGTCGTAGTGGCTTCGTTATCAATGATCTTCTGGGTCAGGCTTTCGAGATTGACCAGCATCTGCATCACATTCTTGGGGATGAGCGGCAGGTTCTTAAGGATGGGCAGCAACACGTCGAGGATCTGGTTCGCAGTGCGGGCATACTTCACGGTCAGGGTGTGAAGCGAGCCGATGGAGCCGGTCAACTCGATGGCAACCTCCTGGATCGAGTCGATCATTTCCTTGTGCTGCTCGATGATCTTTGCAATGTCGGTAATGGACGCCGTCAGTTTGTCTGAAAACTTGACATACGAAACCGCCGTGGTCTTGGCGGCAGCCGAACCTGCCTTGAGTCCTGGTTTGATGGGTGCGGGCATGGCAAAAAACCTCCGTGAAAATATGAAATGGATGACGATGGAACCAAATATACATTATCTTCGTTTGTAAAACAACCTTGTTGACAAAGCCGGGCTTCTCGTATATGCTGTTGACGAAGCCCAAAATTAGAGAAGGAGAAAAACATGAGCGAAGCAGATCAACGCTGGGAAAGAATACGCAACATCCTGCTGTGGCTGGCGATTCCCTTGATTATTGGGTTGCTCGCAGCCTCGGCTGTGCCGCAGCCGGTCATCGGAGTGATTCGGCTGGAGGACGCCATCTACACGTATTCGGCGCAGAACACCATCAAACAGATTCAATACGCCATCGACCATTCCGAAGTCCGCGCTGTGGTGCTTGTAATGGACAGCCCCGGCGGGACCGTGGTGGACACCGAGTCCATTTACATGGAACTCACTCGCCTGCGGGAGAAGAAACCCGTTGTGACTGTGGTAAACGGTATGGCGGCAAGCGGCGGATATTATCTCTCGGTCAATACGGATTACATCTTCGCCAAGCCGACCTCGCTCGTGGGCAACATCGGCGTGATCGGCTACCTGCCGCCCGCGCCCTTCGTCATAGAAGATATCATCACGACGGGTCCCTACAAACTTTGGGGCGCGCCGCGTGATTCGGACATGCGCCAGATCGAAATGATCAAACAGGGATTCTTCGAAGCCGTCAAACTGGGGCGCGGAGACAAACTGACCGGCAAGGATTCTGTCACCTTCAGCGGGCAGATCTGGTCGGGCATTGACGGTTTGAAAATGGGCATCATTGACGAGTTCGGGACGGAGAACGATGGCGCAAAAAAGGCGGCAGAATTGGCAAAAGTCGCCAATTACAAAGTCCTTGACCTTTCCGCCCCCGCGGGCGTTGACCTGTACAGTTACTTTTTCTTCATGACAGACGCGGACGGCGTAGCCCTGCCCTACCCCAAGGAAGCAGGCGTCTATATGTTGTACATTCCGCCCCTGCCGGTCAAATAACAAGGAGGATGACATGAAACGCCAATCCCTCACCATTGCAATCCTGGCTCTGATCCTCCCCGCCCTCATCCGCGGATTGTGGTTCTATCGCGGGGTTCCCGAGCGCTCCGAGATTGCCACGCCTGATTACGCCTCCTTTGAGAGACCCGAGCCTTCCATCAGTACACCGGATACCGAAGATATAAAACAAATCGGCGGCACTGTTGTGATAGACGTCTATCACGCCAACCAGTTTATGCTGAATGAAATCGAAGCCCTTACCTCCGCCCTGCGCCTGCGCGGCGGCAATATCGAAACAGCAGCCGACAGCTTCGCCCTGGAGATGTTGCTAAAAACCGCCAGCGCATTCGTCTCCGTTTCGCCGAGCACATCTTTCACGCAATATGAAACCCAATTGCTGAAAGACTTCGCGGAACGGGGTGGAAAAATCCTGGTCTTCACAGATGCGACGCGCAATGCGCTTTACTTCGACTTCATCACCGGCAACCCGATTGCCTATGGAGACGCAACCGCGGCAAATTCGCTTTTGAAACACTTCGACATCTCTGTGAATAACGACTACCTCTATAACACCGAGAAGAACGAAGGCAACTTCCGCAACGTCATCTTCGACGATTTTGGCAAAAACGAGTTGACCTTTGGCTTGGATGAAGTGGCGTTCTACGGCGCCCGCTCCATAAAAACAGATTCGGGGTTGCTCCTGCTCCAGGGCGTGGATACCAACCTCTCGTCGCTGGACGATGCGCATGATCCGGATGCGGGCGGCGCTGCATTAAGCGTGGACGGCTCCGTCGCTGCTTTCGGCGACTTTACTTTTCTCTCCGCCCCGTACAGCGCCTACACCGACAACGCAACCCTCATCCAAAACCTCGCCGAGTTCGCTCTTTCCGGTTCGCAAAAACAAAGCCTTGACCTGTTTCCGTATATCTTCACGTCCAATACGGTACAAGTCTTCGTTTCGCCGGAACTCGAAAAAGACACGAGCATGGTGACTGCCCTGGGCGGCATGCAATCTGCCCTGCGATTCCTAAATCTCGATCTGGAATTTGTGGACGAAATACCGTCATCAGGGGATGCAATCCTGATCGGCTCTTTCGACGCGACGGAAGACTTTGAAGACTACCTGCTCAAAGCGGATGTGGAGATCGGAGACGCCGGCATCAGCACCGTGGCATTTGGCGATGTCAATAGTTCCGGCAACGGACTGGTGATTTTCGAAGCAGGCAAAAAGGGCAACACGCTCGTCCTGCTGGCAGGCTCTCCCGAAGATGTGATCGCACTGATCGGGGTCGCCAGTTACGGCAGCCTTGGCGCCTGCTTGACCAGCGATCAGGTTGCAGTATGCAGGGTCGGCTCCGGCGACGATTATTACTATGAAGACACAAGCAGCGAAACTTTCGAAGAAACGCCCACCGACGCAGAGGATGGATCGACCGAGCAAACGCCCGAAGCGACCCCAACCCCGGGCGGTTAAATAACAAGTCAATCGGAACTGTCCCCTGACCATTCACGGTCGGGGGACTTTTCATTGACAAAACCTCCGCGATACTTTACATTCGCTTCATGCCGGACTTGAATCCTTATCAGCATCAGATCATCGAATCACCCCTGGACTCTCGTCTCTTCGTCATGGGAACCGCAGGCACGGGGAAGACCACCGCGGGAGTGGAGCGAATCCGATATTTACTGGCAAATGGCGTCCCAGCTGATTCGATCCTCCTGCTTACGCCCCAGCGAACCCTGCAAGAGCCCTACCTCGACCTGCTTGAAAGCCCCGAACGAATTGCGGGCGGAGAAGTGACATCCGCCACGGTCGGCGGTCTGGCGCGGCGCATGTGCGACCTGTTCTGGTCGCTTGTAGCAGAAGAAGCAGGCTTCAAAAATCCCGACCAGCCGCCCGTCTTCCTAACCCTCGAAACCGCGCAATACTTCATGGCGCACCTTGTGCGTCCGCTGATCGAGGAAAAGGGATGGTTCGATTCGGTCACGATCAGCCGCAATCGGCTTTACTCGCAGATCATAGATAACCTGAACAAAGCCGCCATCATCGGCATTTCGCATACAGAGATCGGCGCGCGGCTCGACTCCGCCTGGTTTGGCGACCCCGCTCAAAGACGAGTCTATGCCGACGCACAGGAATGCGCGAACCTCTTCCGCCAATTCTGCTACGAACACAATCTGCTGGACTTCTCGCTTCAACTCGAAATATTCAACACCCGTCTGTGGCGGAATGAACAGGTCCGCTCGTATTTGACCCAATCCTATCGCCACCTCATCTATGACAACGTCGAGGAGGATATTTCCTGCTCCCACGGCATCGTCCGCGAATGGCTGCCCGAATTCGACTCGGCGCTGTTGATTTACGACAAAGCCGCAGGGTATCGAAAGTTTCTGGGCGGCGACCCCGGCACCGGCTTGGACTTGAGCCGCGAGTGCGATCAGGTCATCGAGTTGAACGAGTCCTTCGTCTCGTCGGGGAATATCATCCAGTTATCGAACGCCCTGCATAACGCGATCACCAACGAAGGCGAGGTCGAGGCGGCAGAGACGGAAACGGCTCTTGAATTCATCATGACGCATTTCCACCCCGAGATGCTCGATGAGGTTGTTAAAAAAATTCAAACCCTGATGGACGAGGGAACGCCGCCGGGAGAGATCGTCATC
>DAOTXI010000466.1:0-4725 GCA_034435475.1 Anaerolineales bacterium | reverse complement strand
GCCATGAACAGCGGACCGGGGGTATCAATCTCGACATTGAAGTTCGGGTTGTCGTTCACATTTTCGTCGGGTCGCGCCCAGGAATTTTCTGCCGTGCTGATCAGGCCGGTCTGGGTGATGTTTTCTTTTTCGCCCACAATCGTCAGGCTGCGCGCCTGCGGCATGATGACGATCAGGTTTTCGGAGAGTCCCTGGGTGATGGCGTGGGCGTTGTAACGCTGGGAGACGGCGGCGTAGGGGTTATCCGGGTTCGAGCCGTCAATGATGACATCCCTGTTGAGCGTGATGCCCCAGTCGTTGGTGAGGTAATCTGCGAGTGGGTCTGCGGCGTCGCCGAATTCGGTAAAGAAGATCGGGTCTTCCAGTACGACCAGCGAACCGCCGTTATACACATAAGCCTTGAGGATTTCAACCTCTTCTTCGCTGACGGGTTTTTGGGGACCCGCAATGATGATCGCAAGCGCGTCTTCGGGAATTTCGCGTGTTGTCAGCAGGTTGAGGGTGTTGACGGTGTAATTTTTTGCCTCAAGCGTGCTCTTGACGATGCCGTAACTGATCTCGGCGGATTCAAATGAGATTTCGCCGTGACCTTGTAGGAAATACACCGCGCGTTCGCCCGGACTGATGAGACGCAAAAGGGCGCGCGCGAGTTCGGTTTCACTGGCGAAGTTGGCGATTTCTTTCGTCTCTCCCATTTCGAGCAGAATCTTGCCGTCGCCGGTGACGCCTGCAAGCCTTGCGGCAACCGGGTCGAGATCGGGGTTGATGAAATCGTAGGTGAATTTTCCGTCGCTGTTGTTCTTGAATTTCTCCAGCAATTCCTCTGCTCCGGTGGTGTTGGAGTTGGTTGCGTAGAACGCCGTTGCCTTGACGGGTTCGTTCAATGTAGCCAGGATTTGCAGGGTCTCTTTGGCAAGCGTGTTGGATTTATCCGCTGTGAGATCCCAGGGCGAGCCGAGCAGATCGGTATTCTTGAAGACGATGTAATTGACCGCGATCAGGATGCCGACAAAAGCCAGGGTGAGAATCAGCGAGTTCGAGCCGTAGCGAGCCTGGCGTCCGGTAAGGAAGCGGCAGACTCCATCGGGGTTGAGGATCGCGGATACAGCCAGCGAAACGATCAACAGACCGACGCTGACCTGCAGGGCAATATCCACGCCCGCCTGAATATTTTCCGCCAGGGGGAACATGCCAATCGTACCGAGCAGGTTGGCAAAGCCGATCAACCCTGTGGCGATACATGCAACCAGCGCGACGATCAGCCCGATCACCGCGTATTGCGCGTTGGGATTTTTCTTTTTTCCAGCCATGTTAGCGCCATCTCCGAATTTCGATTGCAGTGGTGCCTGTGAACAAGCCGAGCGAGATCAGGCTCAGGTAATACACAATTCCGCCGAGCGTGATCGTTCCGGCGTTCATCTGGTCGTAGGGGTTTTGGATGCTGAGGTAATTGAAAACTTCCCCGGCTTCCGGGAGTAAACCTGCGGGCAATCCGATCATGAAGTAAAGGAAGAACACGATTCCCAGCGTGACGAAGAAGGCGGCGAACTGGTTCGAGAAGATCGCAGAAACGCCCACGCCGATTGCCAGCATCTTGCCGCAGACGAGGATCAAGCCGATGTATGAAGAGATGACCGCCAGCCAATCGATGCAGGGGTCGACGAAGTTGTTCAGCACCAGGGGGTATACCAGTGTAATTACCAAAAGGGTCAGGATGAAGAGCATCGCGCCCAGCCACTTGCCGATGACCAGTTCCGAGTCGCGGACGGGAGCCGTGAGCAGCAGTTCGAGCGTGCCCATGCGGGCTTCATCCGAGAGCAGGCGCATGGTCAACGCCGGGGAGAGGAACACCATCAGGAAGACGAACAAACCGTTGATAGGTTGGATGTCCGGCGAGGCGCCCCCGCCGAACATTGCCTGCTGACTGGTATAGAACAGGATCAGGCTGAAGTAGATGCCCATGGGCAGAAGGACCGCCAGCATGACCACATAAGCCAGCGGACCGTTGAAGTAATTATCGTATTCGCGTTTTGCGATGGTCCAGATGTTTTTCATGGGATTATTTCTTCCCTTCGTTGCCGGTCAGTTCAAGGAAGATTTCTTCGAGGCTCATGCCGAGCGGACGCAGTTCAAGCAGGTCGTAGCCGTCGCCGATCACCTGGCGTGCCACTTCGGGGCGCAGGTCCTTGCCGGAGGCGAATTCAAATTCCACGCCGCCGTCTTCGAGGGTTTCCACCTTGCGCACACCCTTGACGGTCTTGATGGACGAGGCGAGTTCGTCCGCTTCGCCGCGCACGCGCACAACGACTCGTTCCGCGCCGAGCAGGCGCGCTTGCAGGTTCTCGGTGGTATCTTCGGCGACGATCTTCCCCTTGTTGATGATCAAGACGCGGTCGCAAAGATTTTGGGCTTCGTTCAACAGGTGGGTCGAGAGCAGAACCGTCCGCTCCTTGCCGATACTGCGGATCAACTCGCGGACTTCCACCACCTGCCCAGGGTCGAGTCCGATGGTCGGCTCGTCGAGGATCAATACCTCGGGGCGGTGCAGCAAAGCCTGGGCGAGCCCGACGCGCTGTTTCATCCCCTTGGAGAGGTTGCCGATGTAGCCCTCGGAACGGTTGCTCAAACCGACCATGTCCAGCGCTTCCTCCACCCGGTCATCCACGTTGGGGATATGGCGCAGTTCGCCCATGTATTTCAGGTAATCGAATACGACCATGTCGTGATACAGCGGCACGGTTTCGGGCAGGTAGCCCACCCGCTTGCGTACCTCCAGCGATTCCTCCACCACATCGTACCCGGCTACTAGCGCCTCGCCATCGCTCGGCGGCATGTACCCGGTCAGGATGCGCATGGTGGTCGTTTTGCCTGCGCCGTTCGGACCCAAAAACCCGACAATTTCGCCCTGCTGACAGTCGAAATTGAGGTTGTTGATGGCGCGGCGCGATCCGTAGTCCTTTGTAAGACCGCTAACCTTGATCATTGCTTCTCCTCACATTGAATTTTCATACTCTTGGGATAAATCGCAAAGAAAAGACACAGCCACGGTGGGCGGTGCCTTTTTTAGTTACCGCAGAATACTATACAATATATGAAAGACCCAAGTCAAGCGGCTGGCACACTTCTAATCCAATCCTAATTTACTACCCGCTTGAAGAAGCACTGGGTATAATTCGGATATGACCGAGCTCATTTATCAGACAGACTCTTATCTCGGGGAATTTTCCGCGGTCGTTGCCTCTGCCGACCCGGAAACCCGCGCCGTCATCCTCGACCGTTCCGCGTTTTACCCCGGCGGTGGCGGTCAACCCTGTGACTTTGGCGTCCTGGAAGCGAACGGCATCCGCTATCCTGTGGAAAAGGTCAAGAAACAGGGGGATGACATCCTTCACTTTCTCGGTGGGATCGAGCCTTTGCCTGCGCCCGGTTCCGCTTCTTCCGGGACTTTGGACTGGGTGCGGCGATACCAGTTGATGCGCACTCATACCGCCCTGCATATCCTGTGCGGGACCGTTTTCCGCAATTACGGCGCGAAAGTGACCGGCGGCGACATGGACCCGCTCAAGGGACGCATGGACTTCGAGTTCGAGGCGATGCGCGGCGAACTCGTCCGCGAGATCGAGGCGGCGGTCAATGCCGAGGCGGGGAAGAACCGCGAGATCAGAGTCAAAATCCTCCCAAGGGAAGAGGCGTTCCAAATCCCGGATTTGATTCGCACAAAGATCAACCTGCTCCCGGAGGGGATCATGCAGGTCCGCACCGTCGAGATCGTCGGTCTCGACCTGCAAGCCGACGGCGGGACTCATGTGGCGAACACCTCCGAAGTTGGCGTAATCAAAGTGACCGATTACAAGAGCAAGGGCGCGATCAACAAACGCATTTACATCGAAGTGCAGTGAGAAATTGGAGTGCAAAGTCGGAGTGCAAAGTCTCCAGACTTTGCGCAGCAGCCCGTCCCTGCAATAGCCCTTATAGGGGAGAGCGCATTTCAAGCCGTGCTGTATAATGTGCGAAATTTGGCGGGCGACCCCGCCCTCAGAGACAAAGGAGAATGTCAAAATGAACGCTAAGAAGTTTTCAATTTTTCTTGCCCTGTTTACCCTCGTCCTTGCCCAATTGGCTTGCGCTGTCGGTGAGCCCACCCTTTCGAACGTCCGCACTGCCCGCGATGAGGATGGCGCGCAGGTGACCTCCACATTTGGAGCGTTCGATACCATTTACGTGGTCAGCGATCTTGCAAACGGTGTCGCCGGGAACACGATCACATCCCGCTGGTTCTTCGATAATGTTCCCGGCTTCGAGTCTGGCGCGTTGATTGATGAATCGACCATTGACGTGACGGAAGAATCCTTCAACGGCACGGTTTATTTCTTCTTCCCCCCGCAGACCGATGGTTGGCCCCTCGGGACGTACAAGGTTGAAGTCTATTTCAACAACGTCCTGAACAGCACGGTCTTTTTTACCATTCAATAAGTTAGTAGAACGCCAAAAGAAATTTAACACCACAAGCCGACCGCCGACGGCGGACCGCGGTCTATGGTCTGCGGTCGGCGGTCAATATCTGTAAAAAACATTCGACGATTTACTTAGTATGTCGAAAGCGGCTGTCGTTTCAGGCAGCCGCTTTTTTATTTCACAGATTTCAGAAGTTCTACTTCTGGACAGCGAATATAATACAGGTGGAGGCAATTATGAAATATAAACGACTTGGCAATACTGGTTTGA
>DAOTXI010000465.1:0-4292 GCA_034435475.1 Anaerolineales bacterium | reverse complement strand
AGATAATTCACCAACCCACCCGCGTTGAGAATGTCGATCATCTGCTGGGGCATTTTGGTGGCTTGATAGGTTTCATTGCGTGTGTGATTTGTGACAATTCCGTTTTCAAGGTCAACTGAAATTGAATCGCCCGATTGGATGTTGTGATGTTCCACTTCGATGACGGGCAAACCGATGTTGATGGCATTGCGATAAAAAATTCTTGCGAAGGTGCGTGCCACCACCACCGAAACACCCGCGGCTTTGATGGCGATAGGCGCCTGCTCACGCGACGAACCGCAGCCAAAGTTGTTGCCCGCCACGAGAATATCGCCCTGTTGAACTTTCTTTGAAAATTCAGGGTCAAGGTCTTCCAACACATGCGAAGCCAGCGCGGACATATCCAAGGTCTTGGTGTATTTGCCAGGGATGATGCGGTCGGTGTCGATGTTGTCTATGTTGTAGACGTGAGCGGTGGGGTGAGTCATGGGGTAAATTTCCAATTTGATGAAAGAGGAAAGAAGAAAGACGGCAGACGACTGACCGCAGACCGCAATTCTTTCCTCTTTCTTCTTTCGTTCTCCGTTAGCCGTCGGCGGTCTGCGGTCATAAGTTCGGCTCCACAATCTCTCCCGCCAGCGCGGACGCTGCTACGACAGCAGGAGAACTCAAATACACAAGCGCCTTCGGGTTGCCCATGCGACCTTGGAAATTGCGATTCGTGGACGAGATAACCACTTCGCCATCTCCAGGCACGCCAAGGTGTGACCCCACGCAGGGACCACAACCCGAGGTAATGAAGGTTGCGCCTGCTTCGGAGAGGATTTCAATCGTGCCATCTTTGAGGGCATCATTGAACACTTTTTTAGAAGCGGGCGCAATGATGAGACGTGTGTTCGTTAGTTTCTTTCCTTTCAATACTTGCGCTGCGGCATGCAGATCTTCGAGGCGTGTGTTGGTGCAGGAGCCAATAAAGGCATAATGGATTTTCGTGCCTTTGAGTTCGTCAATTGAAACGACGTTTTCAGGCGAGTGCGGTTGGGCAATTTGCGGATGAAGCGTTGACACATCCACACTCAACTCGCGGACGTATTCTGCGCCCGCATCGGGGAAGGTCGGCTCGAAGGGATACCAAAGGTCAAGCCCAGTTGGGTCAACCAAGCCCGCCTTCGCGCCCATCTCGGAACTCATATTGGCAAGCGCCATGCGGCTGGCAAGCGTCATAGATGTGACCGCTTCGCCTGTAAATTCAACGGCTTGATAATTCGCGCCTTCCGCGCCGAGTTGTTTGATGAGGAATAACGCCGCATCTTTTGCGCCGACATTTTTTCGGAACGCGCCGTTCAATGTGACCTTGATGGTCTTCGGCACTTTGAGCCATGTCTTACCCGTCAACATCGTGGCGGCTAAGTCCGTCGAACCGACGCCAATGCCGAAAGCGTTCAACGCGCCGTAGGTCGGGGTGTGCGAGTCCGCACCGAGGAAAAGATCGCCAGGTTTGACGTGCGCATTCTCCACCATCAACTGATGGCAAATCCCTTCGCCGATGTCGTACAGTTTGCAACCCATCTCTGCCGAAAAATCGCGCATGAGTTTGTGCAGGTTTGCCACAGTCTCATTCGGCGCAGGCGAAGCGTGGTCAATGATCAGAGACACGCGTTCGCTGTCCCAAAGTTTCTTGCCGCCCATTTGACGAAATGCCTTGATTGCGAACGGTGCGGTCGCATCAGTCGCCATCACACCGTCCACGCGGACGATGACAATATCACCCGCTTTCACAGGCTTGTCCGCGTGCTGGGAGATGATTTTTTCGGAAATGGTTTGGTTCATAAAATTCCTTGACGGCGGACGACCGACCGCAGACCGCAATTCTTTCGTCTTTCATCTTTCGCGGTCAATCGTCGGCGGTCGGCGGTCAAATTAAGTGAGCCATCTTCGCAGGCAACTCTTTACCTAAAAATTCTTCCATACGGCGTGAGAGTTCGGCGACCTTCTTAATATCCACGCCTGTTTGAATGCCCATTTCGTGCAGCATGTTGGCAGTATCTTCTGTTGCCACATTACCCTTCGCCGTCTGAATGAACGGACATCCGCCCAAGCCGCCGAAGGATGTATCGAACATGGTCACGCCTGACTTCAACGCCGATAAAAGATTCGCGAGACCTTGTCCGCGCGTGTCGTGCAAATGCAGAACCACGGGCACATTGCCAGCCAGCGGCAAGACTTCCTGCACTACACGTCGAATCAATTGCGGGTTGCCAAGCCCAGCCGAGTCTGCGAGCGAGAGTTCGTCAATGCCCATCGCCAAAAATCGACGTGCCATCGAAACGACTTTCGCCTGTTCGATCTTGCCTTCATACGCACAGCCGAACGCCACCTGCACACCCACACGCACCTTCACGCCATATTCGCGCGCCTTCTTCACCATCTCAGCAGTCTCTGCGATTCCATCTTCGATGGTCGTGTTGGCATTTTTCTTCGCGAGCGTTTCACTGGCAGGCACGCCCATTTCCAATTGCTTCACGCCCGCCGCGATCGCACGCTCCACGCCTTTCATGTTCAACACCAACGCGCTGAACGTCACGTCATCACGCTTGGGCAGCCGCGCAAACACGTCTTCGGCATCCGCCATCTGCGGCACGATCTTCGGATTGACGAAGGAAGAGGCTTGGATATTTTTGAGTCCAGCGTCGGCTAGGAGAGAGGCGTATTCCACTTTCATCTCAGTGGGGATGAACTTCCCTTCGCGCTGGATTCCATCCCGCAGACCGACTTCCACCAAATTAACTTCGATCGGCACCGTGGGAATTTCAATCGCCTCACTTCGACGCCAGAGCCTGTTGTGATAAAGAAGGGGCATGTCCAACTCTGACACAGACAAGTCCTTGACCTCGCCCACAAAAATGGTGTGATCGCCGCCGTCATACATCGCCCAGACGGTGCAATCGACCCATGCCAGCGAATCAGGCAGCAACGGACTACCCGTCACTGCCGTGTGAGTCTTCAGCCCAGCAAAGCGATCTTTGATCTCAGGCTTCATGCCTGCAAAGCGCATGCCGATCTCCAACTGCCGCGCAGACAAAACATTGACGGCGAAGAATCCGTTTTCAGCGATGACATTATGCGTGAATAATTTTTTATTGAGCGAAACCAACACCAACGGCGGCTCAAGGCTTAGGCTGGTGAATGAACTCGCGGTAATGCCAATGGGAGTCTCGCCATGCTTCGACGTGACCACCGTCACACCCGAAGCGAACTGTCCCATGGCGCGTTTGAAATCGTGCGGATCAAAGGTCATGTAGTGTTCCTAAATTTGTTGCATGTTAATTATGTTGACTTGCATAAATTTCAGACCGCTGACCGCGGACGGCAGACCGTTATAGAAAGTGCGGTCTGCTGTCGGTCGTCCGCCGTCGTTAATCGTCAAACACATTTCTTTTCACAAACGGCGCCGTTGCAAAACGAAGTAACAATTTCCAACGCGGCTGGAAATGAATCTCCGCGCCGTTCTTTTCGTTGGACAATATCTGCTCTGCAATCCAAGGCACAACATCCGTGAGGCGATTGGCAATGATGTTGAAGATCGGCTTAACCTTCTCCAACTCTTCGGGCGTTTTGTACTGACCCGTGACCATGTCCATGATGACCATGCCAGGCTGAATGGTCGCCACTTTGACGGGTGTCTCTTTTACTTCCTTCGCCAGCGACTTGCCGAAGAACGCCGCCGCGGCTTTGGTCATGCCATAGACGGAGAGTCCGCCCATCACACGTCCGTTCGAGCCGAAGCCTTCGAGGTTGTAGATCCACCCGCCGCCCTGCTCCAGCATCCCTTGGATGGCGACGCGTGAACCGTAGATCGAACCGTACACATTTGCATTGACTGAATCATGAATCACATCGAGCGGCAATTCCCAAACGTTGGTCATTGGGTGAGCCACGCCTGCGTTGTTGATCCAAATATCCACGCGCCCGAATTTCTCTTTGGCGAAGGCGAAAAGTTTTTCGTTGTCTTCGTATCGGGTCACATCACAGAAACAGCCAGCGACATTTTTGTGATTCGCAGACAGAGTCGCCACGGCTTTATCGAGTCGCTCCTGATTCCGCCCGCTGACGACGACGTTATGTCCGCGTTTGAGGAATTCTTCAGCGAGACCGTATCCGATGCCTTTGGTAGAGCCTGTGATGACGATTGTTTTAGGGTTTGAGTTATTTGCCATTTTGTCGTTTCTCATTCGACCGCTGACGGATGACCGCATTCTCATGGTCGGCGGTCGGTCATCTGCCGTCGCTATTTCTCACTCCAATTCAACACG
>DAOTXI010000464.1:0-3341 GCA_034435475.1 Anaerolineales bacterium | reverse complement strand
CGCTCTCCCTTGACGGCTCTCTCTTCGGGTTGACCGGGTGCCTCGCCCCGATCCTGATCGGCGCTTTCTTCCTCCGCATTGGACTCCGCAAGTCCAGATTCACCCTTGCGAAAGCAGAAGGGAAGGCAAATATTGTCATGGAATCTGACTACAGCCCCACGTTGAAGCGGTATGAATCGAGGGTGATCCTCCACATCGGCGATTCTGCCTTCGAAATCGAATCAGAAGTTGCTGGTTTTGTTTTTCAAGACGAAACCTATTCAGTTTATTACATCCACGAAACCGACACGATCCTTTCCATTGAAAAAATCGAAAAGCCTTCTGCCTTATGAAAAGTACGGGAACTCTCGCAGCCGTTATTGCGCCTTCATTTCTCTTTCTATGCCTGCTTATTGGGTGCTGTTGGGCGCTCTTGTTTCCAATCTATGGAATCAATGGTTCCACCGCCGGGCAGGGTCAGGAGAGAGCCGTCGAATTAATTGCGGCATTGGAAGAATACAAAACAGATATGGGGGAATTCCCGTCCAGCCTTGAGCTAATTATGCCAGGCTATCTGCCGAATGTTCCCCAACCTGCGCCAGGATGGCAATATCAGCACGAAGTGCAGGCGAATGGTGAAGAATTGAGACTTTCCTTCATGCTCGGGAGAAGCCTGGATGGAGATCATTGTGAATACACAAGTATCACCAAGCATTGGCAATGCTCTGATTTGATTTAACATCTCAAGAAGGGAGCGAACATGAAAAGCCAAAGATTATTAGTCATTGCAACAGTGACAACCATATGCTGTACCGCATCCGTTTGCTTTTTGTCCGCCATATTCGGGCTGGGTTTTCTCAATGAATCGGAACTTCCCGTTTACGAATTCGAACAAGCCCCATCGACGCATGAAGGCTATCGCCGCACCACGTTGACATCTGGAAACACGATCTATGTGATGGATTACGAGGAATACGCATTGGTCGCTGCAACTTCTGCTCCAAGCGAAATGATCGGAAGATTCCCCGTCAAAATTGGCAACAACGGCCTCTACGCCATCCCTGGGCAGGACCCATCCGCATATGTGCTCGAATGGGACCCGATGCACCAGCAGGTTTACCGCAATATCAATCACCCACCCTTTGACTGGCGGACTGCCGAGTTCCAGCATATCCGGCTTTCATATCAAGAGCCGATCAACCCAAAAGAATCGGATGACCCGCTTCTGATTGGAGAAATTCTCGCCGCGCTCAAGTCTGAAGCCCAGACCTTTTTCCCCATGCAAACGGATGGCAACTACAGCGAGACAAGAAACTACTCGATCCTCCTGTTCAGTGACCAACTGCCCGGCATGATGTATATCGCCGCCGCGCATGAGACGAAAGACGGCGAAATCTTCCTCGCAGAAAATATCATTTCCAATGAATGGCGCGCCGCTGGTTCACTGTCCAAGGAATTTATCAAGGAATTGCCATGACCAATAATGGAATCATGTCGGAATATCAGGACGTTGTCCTGCAAGGCTCTTGTAATCAGGACGGAGTGTTGTTATTTGAACATTCCGCAGCCAGTCAGGGATTCGCGTATCAATCCCGGCTTTGGTTTACCCCCACGCAAAACCCAAACCGCGCCATGAAAGTGATGATTGTCTTCCCCTCCGGCGACGAAGACAATCTGGATTCTTTCAGCAAGGCGTTCTTCCCAAATTTTATGCAGTGCGGCTCGCAGGAACGCCGCTTGTAAACGATTAAATTTTGCAGAGCGCGCAAAACGCCTGCGCCCATCCAAAGGAGTTTCTAAAATGTACGCCTACCCAATCAAATTCGAGTTTCCCATCTTCAGCCTGGGACGGCAAGTTAACGTGCTTAATGGCGACGGCAAGTTCATCATGCGCGCCACCGACCCGTTTATTTCATTCAAAGACGCCATGCCCTATGTGGATGGCAGCGGGAAGGAAGTCTACCGCGCCGAGGGCGACACGTCCTTCCGCATGATGTTTCAGTTTGCCAGCATGTCCACCGACTGGACGATTATGACCGCAGACGGCAAGCCGCTGGCGCACATCAGCGATTACTGGGCGCGCATGGAAGAGTTCAAGGATATGCGTATCACCTCTTCGGCGCCGGTTCAAAAAAGCGACGGCATGGCAAACTTTGGCGGCATTTTGGGGAATGTCGCTGCCAATTTTGCAGACAATTTGGTCAGTTCGCAAATGCCGTCGCGGCTGGTGTACCGCATCATGGATCGGGAGGACGGCACCGTTCTAGGCTGGGTGGTACCTTCCCGAGGCACGGGCTGGTTCGATTTTATGCCCTACTCCACCCGCAAACAAATCCTCAACCTGCCGTTTGCGACAAAGGCATACACCCCGTCTTATGAATTCAAACTGGGCGGCTTATACCAGCCGACTGTCTTGAAACTTCAAAAACAGCGAGACTTGCTCGCCGATAAATACACGCTGGAAAAAACCGGCGCGCTGACCGACGGGAACGAACGCTGGGCAATTCCCGCCCTGACCCACGTCGCCATGCTGGAACGCACCCGCCTGAAAAACATGGTGGATTAAGTAAATCGTCGAATGTTTCTTTACAGATATTTACCGCCGACCATAGACCGCGGTCCGCCGTCGGCGGTCAGTTTGTGGCGTTAAATTTTTTTTGGTGTTCCACTTAGTTTTTTCACCCCATGTTATTCATTCACCTTACGCGGTAGCGCGACATAAATGTCGCACTACGAGGAAACCGCGTAAGGCGAGTTATTCAATTAGGAGTAAAAAATGAAAACAAAAATCGCCATCTCTTGACGTTGGCGTTTCTGCTCATCGGCATGTTGATTCCCCCCCAAACGGTTTTCGCCGCCACCATTGACGTGGAATCGGTAGCGGACGGTCTCACCGACCCCGCGCATTGCCCCGGCGCCGCCTGCACCTGCCAGTCTGTCCACTGCGGCGTGGATCGAGCAGTTGGCAAACGAAGGCATCATCTCCGGCTGCAACAGCGGGAATTACTGCCCAAACAACCCCGTCCCATTGGGGAGAAAAAAATCCAACCTTCGGTGGATGCGGAATCGGCAGACATAATGTTAAAATGCGGCAGGCATACTAAAATCAAACATCTTATAAAGAGGAAAAAATATGAAACGAAATCTTACCAGTGTATTCTTTATCTTCGCGATCCTGCTCAGCCTGCTGGCATGGACCCCCGCCCAGCCCGTCCGCGCGGCATCGCTCGTCGTGGATACGCTCGTGGACGAGAACGACGGCTCATGCGTGGACGGCGACTGTTCGCTGCGCGATGCCGTGGCGTTTGCCGGCGGCGGCGATGTCATCACCTTTTCTGTCACCGGCACAATCACGTTGTCGC
>DAOTXI010000463.1:0-2183 GCA_034435475.1 Anaerolineales bacterium | reverse complement strand
GCATTTCCCATTTTCATCATCAGCCGGGTGGGGTGGTCGGGGTGGTTGTATGTCCTCGTTCCGCTTGCGGGGTTGGGGACGGGCGCGGTTCACAGCATCATGGTTGTGCTTGCCCAGCGCGTCATCCCCGGCGGCATGGCGCTCGCTTCTGGACTTATCCTCGGCTTTATTTTTTCGTCGGGGGCATTGGGGCTTCTTTATACGGGTCATCTGGCTGAGTTATACGGCTTCCCTTATGTGTTGACGTTGACCACGGGCATGGTTCTGGTCGCTTCTCCGCTGGCGTTGTTGTTGAAGGAATAGTTCATGCGTAGGGGGACGCTCTCTAGCGTCCCGTTGGCGTTAGAGAACGCCAAGTACGCATGGGATGAAAAAATCCGCCCCGGTGTAGGACCAGGGCGGATGGTGTGGATCAACTCAAAACACGTCAGGAGGCGGGGGGAACTTCATCCGCGATGACGGGCGGGATGTAGCCGGGAGGGTTGCGAGTCCCGAATACTGTCATGATGGTGGCGCCGATTCCAAGCAGGGCGACGAGAGCGGAGGGAATCCAACCAACGCAGGGGATGAGTTCGATAAAGCCGACCACGAGCAAGAGCAGAAAGGTGCCAAAGCCGGTGCTGAGGACGGGCGCCCAAACCTGGTGGATGGCTTTGGCGAAGCGGTCGCCAACCTCCTGCCCGAGGGCGATCACGCCGAAGAGCCACGCAAGCGGGACCAGCATAACCACGATTGCAACGACGGGGATCAGGATGATCGTTATTGTCATGACCAATAGCACGACCGGCAAAACAATGAAAGCGAGCAAGCCGTACCCACCCGCCACCAACGGCTGACGGACGATGGTATTTGCGGCGCGGTCCAACTGCGGCTGGAGGAAGAGCGTGAGCAACATGCCAATCGCCGCGATCACAAGCGCCTGACCGAATTTGCCAACCGCATTCCAGAACGGATTTACATTCACATTGATTTCAGGCGCAGCGGGCACATCCGGTGTTTCAGGGACATCCACGCTGGGTGGCGCATTTTCGGTGATGTCTCCCGTCACTTCTGCGCCGGGTTCCTGTGTTACCTGTCCGCCGAACGTGGCAATATCTCCATTGACGATGGCATCTTCTTCCAGAAGCGCCTGCCCGCCAAAAATGACGATGTCTCCCTCGATCTCGCCGGAGATGCTCAGGTTGCCGCCAAAGACGGCGATGTCGCCGTTAATGGCTGTTCCTTCGGCGATGGAAAAATTCCCACCGAAGATGGCGGCAGAACCGTTTACCTCCGCATCCTCTTCGATCTCGATATTGCCGCCGAATACCGCCAGACTGCCGTTGAGGGTTTCTCCTTCGCCCAGTGTGTAGTTCTGACCAAACAGCACCACATCGCCGTCATGGACCGGGTCTTGCGCATGGACGGCGCTGGAGGGCAGGATTAGCAGTGTCAATAGCAGCAGGGTTAGGATGTTTTTTAACTTCATGCAGGTACTCCTTGGGGTCTGCGCGCAAAGCGCCAGATGGATACGACCCATAACAATGCCGCTCCGGATAATGTGGAAAGGATGACCATCCACACGTAGGGCGGGAGGAAGTTGGGAATCATGCGCAAAAGCACGCTTACCACTTCTCCGAAGGCTTGCAGGGACGTGAAGATGTATAGAAAATAACTGGCGGCGGTGATGAACCATTCCACAGGGTTGGAGGCGAGGGTGAAGATAAGCGGCGCGGCAAACCAGCCCGCCAACCCCACTCCGCTAACGACCAGCGCGATCAGCCCCCACAACCTAAGGCGGCGCTCCGCGAGTTTCCGCGCGGCAAGTTTGTGCTGGAAGCGCATGGCAAACCCCGGCGCGGGAACCGCCACCCGGGCCGAGCGCAGAGCCAGCCCGGTCTCAGCCAGAGCCGTGCAGGTCTTGCATTCCCGCAGGTGAGAATCGAGTTCGCGCTTCTCGGCGGGGGTGAGGATTTTATCGTCCAACAGCCAGGTTTCAAAAGGCTGGTGATTCATTGTGTCTCCTTTCCATTTCGGCAAGCAGGTCGTCTTCCTGTTCGACCCAAACGCCTGCCAGTTCCTTGCGGGCGCGGTGCAGGCGACTTTTCACCGCGCTCACCGTCAAATTCAAAGATTCCGCAATTTCCTTCTCGGAATAATCGTACCAATATCTCATGATGACCGCGGCGCGGTCGGTTGTATCC